>JAGBXG010000393.1 GCA_017629415.1 Pseudomonadota bacterium
CCATTTCATCAATCGTCGTACGCCTGCCGTCCAAAAGAAGTTTGAAAACATCCCGAAAGACATCCGGTTTCTGCACAAAAACTTTGCTCACACTGTCCAAGTTTCCCATGTTGGGACCTCCGTTTGGGCTGGGAGCTCCTCCTCATCATCGACATCGACAAATCACCAGGTGCTCATACACCCCGTGTGATGCCAACCAGAAATCCGTTGTGACGATTTTTTTTGCATTTTTTCATTTTTTATAAAATTTCCTCATCAAACATTGTCCCTTTATCCCAAAGCCAGACAAAGGGATGCAGTTCAACTCATTGCTTTTTTTATCGCATCAACTCAAACCCTCATTCATGCCACAAAATCATGATTTCTGTCTTGTCAAACCATAGGTTTGAATATAACTCTCTTGCTTTGCATCTCATGTTTCAAGGCTGCGTACACGTTTAGGTATACGCTTTTGAAATGATGATAATAAGATGAAGGCCAGTCATTGATAAAAACGTTAAAGAATCTCCAAATTATGGCATAACGCCCGAACATGATGTTACGCACAATCGCTCCCCCTTGCCTCCTTCGGAAAAAGTCGCTGCCATGCTTTCAACATGTCGTCGACAGTCCACTTTCCTTGCCCCTTTCGTGAAATGACGTAGTGGATTAGGGGATCAACGCCCCATTAAATTCAACCAAAACATTAAAAAGAGTTGGGTATGGCAATACGAGTCATCGCAAACAGATATGAACTTGAGTCAGAAATAGGCCGCGGCGGCATGGCTGTAGTCTATCGGGCTCGGGATCTGCGTCTGAACAGGCTTGTAGCGCTGAAGTTACTGCATCCCTATTTGGCAACACAGGCTGAAAGTGCCGCCAGATTTTCACGAGAATCAGAAGCCATTGCCAAATTACATCATCCCAATATTGTCGAAATTTTTGACGCCGGAAATGATGAAGAAACAGGTTCGCATTTTTTAGTCATGGAACTGGTGGGCGGCACAACCCTCAGTACTTTCATCAGTCAACATCCCACACAAATTCCCGAAGTTGCCGCCGCCATGTTGTGCTGTTTATGTGATGCCGTAGAACATGCCCATAAAGCCAACATTATTCATCGCGATATCAAACCTGAAAATGTCATGTTTGACCGCGAAGGTGTCCTAAAGCTGATGGATTTCGGCATCGCACGTATTTTAGATGCCGACCGCATGACGGCATCCGGCAGTCTGATAGGTTCTCCAGCACATATGCCGCCGGAAATCATCGAAGGACAACCTTACACTTATTCGTGCGATATCTTTTCGCTCGGAACAGTCTTTTACTATACCCTAACACAAAAACTTCCGTTCGCTGGGGCAACCCCAATGGCTGTATTCAAAACCATTCTCGATGGAAATTATCAAGCCCCCGGACGTATCTGCCAGACAGTGACTAAAAAAATCGATGCCGTCGTGGCCAAATGTCTCAAAACAGCCCCCTCTGAAAGATATCAAACCGTCAGTGAACTGCGTTCCGATCTGCTGGAAATCTTAAAAAACGTTAAAATGGAAGATTATGCAGCTGTCGTGAAACAATATTTCAGCAATCCCGACAAGTTTTATGACGAACACTTGCCGATGGTAAAATCTTGTATTCATGCCTCAGCACAGCTGGCCATACGCGAACGCCGCCTCCCCCTCGCACTCGAATGCTTAAACTGCATACTCGCTTATGATCCCAACGATGCCCAAGCAGCCGCTATGCTGCGTCGACTTCGTACCGGCAATGCCATGAAAAAACGTCTGGCAGTGGCCGGATGCCTCTGTGGATTACTCACCCTTAGCCTTTTCGTATGGCAGCTTTGGACTCCCCCCACCATCCCACCTCATCCTGAACCTCAAATCAGCACCCATTCTGATAAAATCGATGTCTTAACAGTCAACACGCCTGAAAATACCCAAGTTGTAAAAACACACAAAAATACGCAAAAAAACAAACAAAATACACAAATCAAGACAAATACCAAATCCAATACAACTTTTTCAGAAGCTTCAAACGTTCAATACAGTTGGTCAGAAATCCAGAATCACTTATGGTTTACAGCTACGCATATTTTGACTCCTAACGAAGCCCTGGAAAATGCAGAACATCCTGTTGCAATACACCCATCAGATGAACAAGAAATAAAATCCAATACAAATGAAAATGCAGCACTTTTAATGCCCAAATCCAATACGCAAAATTCCGGTCGAAATACGCGTCTTCGCACACCCAAAAAAAGCATAACGCCCTCTATCACCGCAAAGAATTCACCGGAAACAACTCAAAATCCAACAACATCACAGGATGATGAATCGCTTAAAGCAGAATCCTCGCCACAACTTCAACCGTCTGAACAAGCTTCACTTGTCAAAATCATTCAACCTGTATTCCCCCCCGATGCTTACGCCGTCATCAATGGTCAACGCTATGCCGCCAATTCATCTGGCGATATTGAACTCTTGCTTGCGCCGGGAAATTATCGCATGAGCTTGACATGCAGTCGACGTTGCGTACGTCAGACCATCGATTTAAAACTCACAGCAGAGGCCCAAAATACCACTCGCGAAATCATTTCTTTGGCATGGGCAGATGCGGCCTTAAACCTGACAGGCCCATCCGACAAAAATCTCTATTATGTCGCACGCCGACTGGATGATCGAAGCCAGCGCGTTTATCACCTCGTACCGCGAACACCAAATGCCATCAGCGGATTTAATACCTTCGGCAAACCCATTCAGCTCGAAGTCTATGCCATTCCGACATCAAACACCTTAAAAAGCTATGATGCCACAGCCCTTGAGCTTGCCAAATTTGCTTCTACACGCGTTTCATTGTCCCCAGGCGATACCAAATCCATCTCATTCTGAAAACATTCCCCCCACGCGTTTTCAAAGAATGAAATATTGAATGCAAAACGTGGTGCAATACATCAAATTTATAGACAAAATTCTTTGAGTCATGCGTTTTTCATGTGAGAGGGCTAAGCCCCCCAGCGGCGCTATTGGCGCGGCGTATGCCGGCTTGACGGCATAGCCCGCGCCCGCAAGGCGTATGACGCTGCAGAGACGGCCGAAGGACGTCGCAAAAGCGGCATAGCCTGCGCACAATACGCGCCTACCCACACTCGCGAGTCAAGCCCTGCAACGCCCAAAATCAGCACGATTTAAACACACCCTAAAACCTTGAGGTTTCAGATGTTAAAAAGAACATTATATTTTGTTTTCATCCCCACCATGTTTGGCTTCTTAGGATGCTCAACCGATATGGATCGACTGGATAACGTATGCAAAGATATTCAATCTGCCTCACTCATGACAGATGATTGCGAACGCATGGCCAAAACACTTAAACCAGCCACAGAAAAATTCCAGTCTATGCTCGACAAACTCAATACAACAGTGCCAAACGAATCCGAACGCGAACAATATATCAGCAAAGTTTCAACATGCATGCGGTATTATCTCGAAATTGAAACAGGAACATGCGGTTCACACAAAGCCATTCAGACCATATTGAACAGTACACAGCATTAATCATGGCTAAATAGACTGCTGCCTTTTTAAAAATTCATTTTTTTTAAAAAAAATCGTCACAACGGGGTTTGAGTTGGCATCACACGGGATGTAGCAATAAAGCTACCATAAACCAATCCGTGTATGCTGACCTCTCGTTCCCCACCCTAAAACCTGTTTGAGATGACCGCTTTCAGCGGAATCACCACATAACGCATGATTCGTGCCTGCTGTCAGTCCGTCCCTCTGACACAGAACACAATCTATTCATGATGTTC
>JAGBXG010000394.1 GCA_017629415.1 Pseudomonadota bacterium
AGTTCGCATTCAGGTTAAAGAAGAAATCAATGATGGCTAAAATGTTTGTTTATCATGGGAGTTATTTGAAAATCCCGGTACACAGGATTATCATGGAGAAAACACCAAAGATTTGGGGGCAGGATTTTATTGTACTGTCATGAAAGAGCAAGCGCAGCGATGGACTTGGCGATATGATACGCCAACTGTCAATGTTTATGGGATCCCAGTTCTATCCATTGAATGCTTATCGCGTTTTAATGACCCGAGCGAGACAAGGTATGGTGATTTGTGTGCCTGAAGGGGATTCGGAGGATCATACGCGTTTGCCGGCGTTTTATGATGGAACTTATCAATATTTGAAATCAATTGGATTAGAAGAAATTTGAGAAAATTCGCACAGCAAATAGTGTCGTAGGGGAACTTGCAGCATAGAGCCTTCCTTAAGGCTAAATTTTCCATGATTCAATGTGCGTTTATATGCTAAACTTGGAGTGGTTTTTGTCTTTTAGGAGGCCCTATGCGTATCAGTATCAGCATCAAATGGACACTCAGCGCCGTCGTCATGGTCATTCTCGTGGTCGTTGTTTATGCTGTGTTCATGACATCTGACACACAAAAAAGCGTCGAAGCAGAGACGGAGCGCATCCGTACCATTCAATATGAAGCGTTGGATCAGATTGGTTCACAGACAACGCGCTATATCAGTTTACCCGCATCCAGTTTGCTTTTTGACAATGACAAGGGCGGTTTAACAAAGCTTCTCAGTCCGGTTGTTGAAAAGAGTTCTGAAACCAGCAGTTATTTTGCCATTTATTCGATGATTATCGATCCCAATGGACGCGTTTGGACAGCGGCTGTCGGCGATGGCTATGACAAACTCGAATTTGCTGATACCGATTTTTTTGACCGAAGTCGGGATGAAAAAGTGATCGAAGAAGTTTCGAAAACTTGGCTCAAGAAAAATATTGCCGGAAAATCTTTGCCTCTGACTGAAGATGTTGAACGAAAACTCAAAACTTCAGACGGCGATGATAAAACTGTCAATATTCGTCAATATGCACACGAAATTGAAGGAAATGGCGAAAAACAGGGATATCTGATTGTCGGTTATTCCATTGATGGTCTGACCGATGAAATTGAAAAGATTCGTGAACAAGGCGAAATCCGAAAAGACGCAGCCATTAACCGTTCCATTTGGCTTGCCCTTCTTGCTGTGGTTGTCGGTCTTGTTATTGCTGGTATTCAGGCTGTTTTGGTTACGCGGAATATCAAAAAACTGTCCAAAGCAGCAGATCAGATTGCAAGCGGCGACTTGTCGGTTCGCAGTGATGTCAAATCCCGCGATGAAATTGGCCAGCTAGGTGAACAATTCAACATCATGGCAGATCGCGTACAGAATCTTCTCATGGAAACCGAGCAAAAGGCAATGCTCGAAAAAGAAGTGGATATCGCGCGTTCCATTCAAACCACATTATTGCCACCCTGTGGTTTTGCTCAATGTGGTCCGGTTACTTTAAACGGCTATTTCCAGCCTGCAAGTGTTTGTGGCGGTGATTTCTGGAGTTACAATCAGCTGCCCGATGGTTCCGTTCTACTCACGATGGGCGACGTTACTGGGCACGGTGTGCCTTCGGCAATGATTACAGCGTGTGCTAAGAGTGCGTTGGATACCATGCTGAATGTTTCCACCACACAAGTCATCAATTTGCCGCAGATGGTTACAAGCTTAAATGCAGCCATTTGCCAGACTGCAAAACGTACTCTGTTCATGACATTCATTGCCATCCATATTTCTGCAGATGCTCGCTATGCCGAAGTCGTCAATGCCGGCCACAATTTCCCGCTTCATTTGCGCAATAACGATGTCAAAGGTATTGTTGCACGTGGCGAAAGACTTGGGGATAACCCGAACGCCAGATATGAACAGATTCGATTTGAATTGGCACATGGCGATATGTTGCTGCTCTACACCGATGGGCTGACCGAATACATCGGACCGCAAGGTGCAGAATATGGCGAAAAACGTCTCCGTAAAGTGATTGCGCCTTGCGGCACCGGTGATGTCAATGCCGCCATGCAACATCTTCAGGCCGATTTCTCAGCATTCTGCGGCAATGCCCCTCAGGCCGATGATATCACCCTTATGTTTGCGAAAGTCTAATGCAGTCTATTCTTCTTTGCGCCGGTTTTGGTACACGTCTCAAACCTTTGACTGAAATCCTGCCTAAACCGGCTGTGCCTTTTTTAGGACATCCGATGATTGCTTATGCCATGCGCGCTCTTGTGCGAGCTGGACAAACACGCTTTGCATCAAATGTCCACTATTTGCCAGAAAAAATGGCCGCTTGCTTGAAAAATTGTGCCTATGAAATAGGCCTTGAGCCGCCCTCGATATTTCATGAAAATGGCGAAATCCTCGGCACAGGTGGCGGCGCTCGCGCGTGCCTTGACTTGCTGCCCGAAGATGACTGCTATCTGATTTATCACGGCGATGTCTTATGTGCGGCAGATCTTGTACAGGCCTATCACGAACATAAAGCTTCAGGTGCAGATGTTTCACTTGTCGTAGCACCACGCCCTGAACACTCCAAACTCGGCATGATTGGCATCGATAAACGTTCCCAAATTGCTCAAATCCGAGATTGGTATGCCGCAGATTTCAATACCTCACAAAACCTTATCCCCGCATGTTTTACCGGCATACACATTGTCAATCGAAATATTCTTACGCGTATTAAGACCGGTAAATATGTCTGCCTTGTTACCGAAATTTATAAAACTATGCTGGAAAATGCACAGCCCATTCATGCATGCATGACAGATGCTTTTTTTGCAGACATTGGCACACCGGAAACTTATTTTGACGCAGTTCGTGCACTGCTGAAAAATCCAGCGCTCCTTCCAGGGGCTGATATCAACGCCTTTGATGCTGAAAATATTGATGATTGGCAAGGATTGTGCAATACTATTTCGAACGCTTTGCCTCAGATGGCATGTTATTAAGAGGAGACAGCTATGAATCCCAAGTCAGATAAAAAAAAGAAAAAAGTCTATGTCACGCCTAAAATCGAACGACTTGGTAAATTAAGTACGTTGATTCAGGGCACATCAGGTACACGCCGTGACAACTTTCCAACTCAAGGAACGCAGTGGTAACGCCCACAAAAGTCACATCAATACAACAATTAGCCGTGCTAGGTATTTGCACGGCTTTTTTCATTTTGCTTCAAATTACGACCATTCAGTCCATATTGAACAGTACACAGCAATTATCATGGCTAAATAGACTGCTGCCTTTTTAAAAATTCATTTTTTTAAAAAAAATCGTCACAACGGGTTTTGAGTTGGCATCACACGGGATGTAGCAATAAAGCTACCATAAACCAGTCCGTGTATGCTGACCTCTCGTTCCCCACCCTAAAACCTGTTTGAGATGACCGCTTTCAGCGGAATCACCACATAACGCATGATTCGTGCCTGCTGTCAGTCCGTCCCTCTGACACAGAACACAATCTATTCATGATGTTC
>JAGBXG010000395.1 GCA_017629415.1 Pseudomonadota bacterium
GAGTTCGATGAGTTCTTCGCAGACAATGGCTGCCGAGGGACCGCCCATGCCTGTCGTTTGAATGCTCACGGGCATGCCTTCGAAAGTGCCTGTGTAACCAAACATCTGGCGGTAATCGGTGGTGCATTGAGCATCAGTTAAAATATTTTCCGCAATCCATTTGGCACGATTGGGATCACCAGGCAAAAAAACAAGCGGAGCAACAGAATTTTTACAGCGAACATGGATAGGCATAACTTTCTCGCAAGGCTTGGGCACGATGACGACATCATAGAAACGACAGTCATGCGGTGCAATGACAAAACCGCTGAAATTTACAACCAAGTCAGGAAAAGACAAAAGTGCAAAATGCGATTTGTATCGTTTATATTGTGGAATGTAGGCAAATGTGGTAGTCTATTTTGCCCTGTTATATCAAGGCTATATTGTAACAGGCATCCCAATTAACATACAAAACAAGGCTATGCGGAGGATTGAAGATGTCTTCATCGGCTGGTTGTAAAAAGACGCACGACACAGCGTCTTCGTTGATCGTTGTGGGTTCCATTGCACTGGATACGGTTTCTACGCCGTCGGCAGCAGACAGAATGGGATTAGGCGGATCAGCGACGTATTTTTCGGCGGCAGCAGGACTTTTATGCTGTCCACAGGTCATTGCTGTTCTTGGCGAAGATTTTGACCGTTCACAACTCGATTTCTTAGTCGAACGCGGTGTTGATCTTTCAACGGTTTACACCAAAAAAGGCAAAACGTTCCATTGGCAAGGGACTTATGGCGAAGAATTGGGAGAAGCCACAACACTTCGTACCGATCTGAATGTCTTTGCCGATTTTGAACCCCAGCTCAATGACAATCAAAAAGATTGTGATTTCCTGTTTTTGGCCAATATTTTGCCGGCATTGCAGCTCAAGGTCGTTGAACAATCTCGCGCCAAATTTGTAGCCGCCGACACGATGAATCTTTGGATCAATACGGAACGTGAAGATTTGATGAAAGTGCTCTCCAAGATCAACCTTCTCGTTTTAAATGAAGCCGAAGCTCAGCTTTTGAGCGGTGAAAAAGCGATTGTTGCAGCCGCTAAAAAAATCCAGACAATGGGCCCCCAGACAGTTGTCATTAAACGCGGCTGTTTTGGCGCATTTATGATGCATCATGATCGCATTTTCTCGTGTCCGGCATTTCCGACACAGTCCATTATTGATCCGACAGGCTGCGGTGACACATTTGCCGGCGGCTTGATGGGAACATTGGCACGTCATGGCGAAGTCACCGATGAAGTTTTACGCGAAGGCATCGTCGTGGGAACAGCTTTGGCCAGCTTTACGATTGAAGGCTATAGTCTGGACGGCCTCAAAAATGCCACCGTCGAAAAATTACGCAAACGTTATGCCCAGGTCATTGAAATGACCCAATTTGGCGCACTGGACATGTAATCGTATGTCAAAAAACTTGTGCTTGTCTTGAATGTTCTTGTGTTCATGCAGAAATGCAGTTTCGAATGACAAGCATAGGTTCCTTTTTTTGTTTGCGCGTATGCAATAGCGCAAACCGCGCAGCGTATGCCGGACGTCAGACCGGCATAGCGCGCTAAAAAAAAAGATATGAAAAGATACAAAAATAGACTGGCATTTCTTTAACAAAAGATATTGTTTTTGTGATAGAATAATACGCCCTTTTTGTATGGGTTTATCTCAACAGCTTTTTCATCAATTTTATCCTGACAACGAGGAAACGTTATGTCTCTTAAAGAGCAAAGACTTGGTGAATTGTTGCTCCGCAGCCAGATCGTTACTGGTGCGCAGCTTGAAGCAGCTCGCAATGAACAGCGTAAAGCCGGTGGTCGTCTTTCCGGACAGCTGACAAAGCTTGGATTTGTTCGCGAGCAGGATATGACGAATTTCCTGAGTCGTCAGTTTGGTGTACCGTCCGTACATCTCGAAGATTTGCCCGGTATTCCCGAAGAATTTTTGAAGCTGATTCCGCGCGATAAAGCTATCAAGCACATGTGTCTGCCGATTAACCGCGTGGCACAAACACTTGTCGTAGCCATGAGCGATCCGACCGATATGTTCGCCATCGACGATTTGAAATTCATGACAGGCTTCAATATCGAAGTTGTTGTGGCCGGCG
The DNA here is from genome assembly GCA_017629415.1 of Pseudomonadota bacterium. Next base: position 2,131 of record JAGBXG010000395.1, read on the forward strand.
AACAGTCCATTATGGCTGCTATCGAAAAGTACTATGCCAAAAAAGCCGCGCCTATGGCTCAAGAAGAAGATGGTGATTTTTCGCTTCAAGGCTTGGACGGCTTCGAACTCGACGACATCGAGTATGGCGATGATGAAGAAAGCGTCAATGCCGTTGACCTGCAAAATATGGCGGAAGAGGCGCCGGTTGTCCGTCTCGTAAACGCGATTCTGGTCGATGCCATTAAAAATAATTGCTCCGATATTCACATGGAGTCATACGAAAAGATGATGCGCGTGCGTTTCCGCATCGACGGCGTTTTGAAAGAAGTCATGCGCCCGCCTTTGAAACTGCGTAACGCCATCGTCAGCCGTATCAAGATTATGTCCAACCTCGACATCGCCGAACGCCGTCTGCCCCAGGACGGTCGTATTAAACTGAAACTTGGCGGCGGCCGTGAAATGGACTTCCGTGTTTCAATTTTGCCGACCCTGTTCGGCGAAAAAGTCGTTATGCGTCTGCTCGATAAATCCAACCTGCAGCTCGACATGACCAAACTCGGTTTTGAACCCAAAGCACTTTCTGACTTTAAAGAAGCTATCCACCGTCCTTACGGCATGGTTCTGGTTACAGGTCCTACGGGTTCCGGTAAAACGACGACCCTGTACTCGGCACTCAGCGAACTCAATCAGGTCACCGAAAATATTTCGACGGCTGAAGACCCTGTCGAATTCAACCTTGCTGGTATCAACCAGGTTCAAATGCACGATGCCATCGGCCTGAACTTCGCCGCCGCGCTGCGCAGCTTCCTCCGCCAAGACCCTGACATCATCATGGTCGGCGAGATTCGTGACTTCGAAACGGCAGAAATCGCGGTCAAATCCGCTTTGACGGGTCACATGGTTTTGAGTACACTGCATACAAACGATGCACCCTCCACCATCAGTCGTCTGCTCAACATGGGTATCGAACCGTTCCTCGTCACGAGCTCGGTCAACCTGATTCTGGCCCAACGTCTTGCCCGTAAACTTTGTCAGCACTGAAAAGTCGAAGTGCATCCCGATCCCGAAGCACTCCGCAATGCTCAGATGCCCGAAGATAAAATCCCCGGCGCCCGCGTGTTTGAACCCGGCCCCGGCTGCGACAAATGCAACAACGGTTTCAAAGGCCGTATCGCTCTTTACGAAGTCATGGTGTTCGGCGAAGAACTGAAATCCGCCGTTCTCCAGGGGTATTCGACAGCCGAACTTAAAGCTGAAGCCATTCGCATGGGCATGCAAACCCTCCGTATGGCCGGCTTGAACAAAGTTCTCGAAGGCACGACGTGCGTCTCTGAAATCCTCCGCGTTACCGCGCCAGACTGATCGTTATCTCTTTTGTGGACGCGCTATCCTGCCCTTCGGGCACGATACGCGCTTCTTGCGCGGTCTATGGCCTTTGGCCATACGACCGCTTTTTTTATTTTCTTGACCTATTCTGAAGACCGATGAAAACGCGTACATTGCTTATGATTTCTTTATCTTTTCTGACCATGTCATGTGCCAAAGCACCCTCAGCTCCTGTTGAATCTGCAGCTGAAACTGCGGTTTCCGCACCCGTGGCCCCTGAAACATCGACAGCACCAGCCACACCCGAGCTTGCGGCGCATCCCGAGAACAACCCTGGCAACGATTTTGATGAACTTTGGGGACAAAAAGTCGACGATCCTTACCGCTGGCTTGAGAATGCCGCCGACCCTGCCGTTCAGGACTGGATGAAAGCCCAAGATGTCCGTGCCCGTGATTGGCTCAAACAGCTGCCGACGCGTGACAACTATGTCAAAAGTTTGTCCAATTTGCTCTATGTTCCCTCTATTTCAACGCCAAACGTGAAAAATGGTCGCGCTTTCTACTTTGAACGCGGTGCACACGATGAAAAAAGTATCCTTTATGTCCGCGATTTGAATACGCCTGATGCACCCCCTCGCGTTTTGCTCGATCCCAATAAACTGTCTGCAGATGGTTCAATCGCCATTGGCAATATTTTTCCTACTTCAGACGGAAAACTGATGGCTTATACCCTCAAACCGAATAATGCCGATCAGGCTGTACTCTATGTGATGAACGTCGATACCGGCGAAAATTTGCCAGACAAGATCGAAGCCGCCCGTTATGCTCATCCTTTTTGGCTCAAGGATAACAGCGGTTTTTATTACACGCATTTCCCCATTGATCCCGCCATTCCTGTCGATGCGCGCCCGGGCAAAACCGATATCCGTTTCCATGCCATAGGCACCCCCGAAAGCGACGACAAAGTGTTGATTGATGCCCTCAATGATGCCACCAAATTCCATGACGTTTACTTGTCGGAAGATACGCGCTGGCTCAAATATGCCATTCAGGATGGCTGGAACGGCAATACACTGAAAATTCAGGATCGCATTGCAAAAAATACGCCCTGGGTTGAGCTGCCCACCAAACCCAATACGACATATATTCCGAAAATTATCGATAATTTCCTCTATCTATATACAAACGATGGGGCACCGCGTTACAAAATCGTAAAAATCGATTTAAAATCTTCAACCCCAGATTTGTCAGAGAAAAATTGGCAAACTATTGTACCGGAATTTCCGGATCGCGTGATCGAACAATTCACCATTGCCGATAACAAACTTTTTGTCGTCAGCATTAAGGATGTCGTCAACTTGCTCGATGTCTATGATTTAAACGGCAAACATCTGAAATCAATTGAACTGCCTGATTTGGGAACGTTGATGGGTATTTCAGGCACAAGTGATGCCGAATATCTGTATTTCAAATTTACTTCTTATAAACTGCCTGCCAGCGTCTATCGCCTGAATACCAAAACCCTTGAAGTCAGCATGTGGTCTGAAATCAAAACAACGGCCAAAACTGAAGATGTCATCAGCGAACAGCTTTTTGCAACATCCAAAGACGGCACCAAAGTGCCGATGTTTGTCTTGCGCCACAAAGATACGCCGTTAGATGGGACTGCCAAAACGATGATCTATGGTTACGGCGGTTTCAATGTGGCCATTACTCCTGCATTTAATGCCACAGCACATGCCTGGGTGGAACAAGGCGGCATTTATGTCTTTTCTGTGCTTCGCGGCGGCTCTGAATATGGTGAAACATGGCATCAGGATGGCATGAAGTTGAAAAAACAAAATGTTTTTGATGATTATTATGCCGTGGCAGAACATTTGATTGCCAACAAATATACGCGAAGTGAATCTCTGGCAGCCTATGGCGGTTCAAACGGCGGCTTGCTTGTCGGCGCGGCTTTGACACAGCGTCCTGATCTGTATGGTGCAATCGTCTGTGCTGTGCCTTTGCTTGATATGGTCCGCTATCAAATGTTCGGTTCCGGACGCACCTGGATTGGTGAATACGGCAGTGTCGAAAACAGTGAAGAAGAGTTCAAAGCCATTCGAGCCTATTCGCCGTATTCAAACGTCAAACAAACGGCTTATCCTTCAGTACTTTTCTTAGGGGCGGACAGCGATGATCGCGTGGATCCCATGCATGCGCGAAAAATGACAGCCATCATACAAGATTCAACGACTTCGGATGCCCCGGTTCTGTTGCGTATCGAAAAAAATGCCGGACATGGCGGTGCTGACTTAACTGCCCAAAACATCGAAAAATTTGCCGATGTCTTTGCCTATTTGCAGCAAGTTTTGAAATAATTGTTTGGGGGGGCTCTGCCCCAAATCCCGCCGGGGCTTTGCCTCGGCCCCATTGGGCAGAGCCTAAACTACGCCCCTTGGAACCCACAATAGAATTGACATTTTTTGTAGATGAGCCAAGTACTGATAACTACTGTTTTTTTGAAAAAATAGCGACAACTCAAGTTTGCTTTGATGAACTTGGCTTGCCCCCTTTTCTTGAAGCCTCTTTGAAATTCATCCATGTAAAACCTGAAACTACATTAGGATTCAAGAAATGACATTTTTTCATAAAAGTCACGTTTGATTTGATTTTTAGTATTTTATTTAAGTCATTTTATTGTAGATAACTTCTTGTTTTTGCCTCTCCAATTTGGTTTGGCATAAGTTTAACGCTTATACAGCGTTTTTTTAAAAAAGTATTTTCATCAGATTTTTCCCCGAACTGGCTTTTTGTCAAAGTCGTGTCTAGGTTCTCCGCATGAAACTTCGCAAAACTTTAGGTCTTCTGACTTCAGCACTTGCCGTCACAACGGCTTTAAGCCTTGGCCCAACGCCAGCAAAAGCGCAAACCGGAATGACATCACAACAAGCTTCTGGCTTAGATTTGAGAATGCTTGCGGCATCCAATTATGTGACCGGCAATTGGTTTTGGGGGCTTTTAAACGATGCGGATTTATTAACCGGCGCGACAGCTGTCGCAGAAGATGTGACAAATCCCTCCGTATTTTATGCAGGCGGCCCTGGTTATATTGCAACGAGCAGCGATTCCGGTGTAACCTGGCGTGTAACGCTTCAGTTAGATTCTTTTGAAGATGAGGCTGAAACTACCGAAACGCCTACGAATGATAATGAACCTGTCTCCGACACACGCCTGGAAGGATTAAGAGAATTCATTCGAAATGGCCTTGAAAGCCATTATGATGAGGGATTTATCGATTCCCTCCTTGAGCAAATCACAGATGATGATTTACAAAATGCCCAAACCTTAGAAGATATTGAAGCGCTTGAAGGGCTAGAACTGGATATGGAGACAGATTTATCTCAAATCCAAGTGGCCAGTGATTTGGAAACATCGGTCGTATTGTCTGAATTTGATACGTTTATTCAACGTTATACTACATTATTAGGCGCAGGTGCTGAACCAGCCGCAGCTGTACAAAAAGCGGCATCATCTTCAGCCGTATGGCAGTTTGTCACTACACCAAACGCCGTCTATGCCGTAAAATCTGACTCCATCTATTATTCTGTCGATCAAGGAAACAGTTGGAATATATTCTTTTCAAGCGCGACATTTGAAAATAATATATTATCTTTAGATGTATCTTCTGACGGTTTAGTTGTTGCCATCGGCACCACTGAAACTTTGATGCTCACCCGAAACGGCGGTGCAGATTGGGTCGATTTAAGCCAGATTTTTGAGGGTGCAGTCTATAAAATTGATGTCCCCGATCGCGTAGAAGATCCTATTGTCGTACTGACAACAGAGGGATTGTATCACAGCCGGGATATGGGACTGACATGGAAACCTATCGTCATATCCAATGCCATGAATGAACGCATTTTAGATGTCATGCCTTATTCATCAGGCATGTATGTCTTGACAGATATGGCCTTATATCATTCGACAGACACCATCATTTGGAATCATATTCCCCTCGGCCCCATGTCAGACGAGAATATCCAGCAAGTCATTGTCAGTCATATCGCTTCCGGCAAACTGGTGGTCAGAACAGATACGCGAATCTTCGAATATGACGGCGGATGGAAACTCCAGGAAACCTCTCTGATGACAACAGAAACTGGACCGTTGCTGTTGCTTAAGGATGGCGAATCCTTGGCAATGATGGCCTCATCTTCAGGTGTGTGGATTGCACAGGAAAAATCAAAAATTGAAGTCTCCCCAGAATATCAGCAGCTTTATGATTTATGGGCTAAAGAACCTTCAGATGCCCTTATCATTGAACGCGCTTTAGAAGCACATTACCTGGATGAATGGCTTGAAAAACGCTGGGGATTGCGCTCGCGCATGGCTTGGTTATTGCCGACATTGACTTTTGATTATATATTTAATCAAAAGCCCATTTCTGATATCGATACGGTAACTAATATGCGATTTGGAGTTTTGGAATCAGAACGTTACCGTTATGAAGCAGAAATCAATCATGACTGGCAAATTATGGCCCATTGGAATATTGAAATTGACAAAGCATTTAGAACGGATATCTCAAGTTCTCAAACGGTGAATCGTTTACGCGTAAAGAGACATACACTCGTCAAGCAAATTCAGACGATATTAAAAAAACGTCGTGCCTATCAACTCACCTTAGCCATTGATTTTCCAAAGACTTCTGCCAAAAGAAACAAAAAAGATAGCAAAAAATATTATAAGAATTTACTTGGACTTCAAGAAATTGATGCCAATCTGAATTACCTGACAGGCGGATATTTTATTCCTGCTGTTCAAGAAAGCCATAAACATTAACAATTCCGATTGTTTACCGTCTCATAACCTCTTCAACCTCTTTCTGGGAGAAACTTCATGAAACGTTTGATTCAATATTTTCTCATGGCCGCTATTCTGACAGCTCCGATTTATGCGGCAGCTCAAGAAGAACAAGAAATTATGGCGCGATTTGCCCATGAACCCACCATTGAAGAAACACAAGCAGCTGCTGTAGAATATATCGGATTGTCAGCAGAACGTCTTGAGGGATTGTATAGCCGTGCAGGTGGTTCAAACGCTCTCCCCAAATCGTTGTATTACGAGCTTCAATATCGCGATAAAGATACGGATCGTCCTCAAAAAGAATATAATTATAATGATCCTGCGTCCAATGATTGGGCAACATTTAAACAAAAAGAATACCATCAAGACGAAGTCTATCTTCAGCATAAAATGAGAGCTCAATGGGATTTAAGCCGCGTTGTCTACAATCCCGATCAGCTTCGCGTTGTCAGCCAAATGAATTCTGCAACAAAGACTCGTGATTCGCTTTTGAAAGCGGTCACAAAGACTTATTTTGCCCGTCGCAAACTTCAGATTGATTTGATGCTCAATCCCCCAAGCGATATCACAGAAAAACTTGAGATGGATTTGCGTCTGCAGGAGATGACAGCTCAGCTTGATGCTCAGACAGGCGGCTGGTTCTCTAAAAATATTAAAAAATAATATAGATTTTATATGAATAAAACACGATTCATATATTGGATGGCTGGGGTGGCGCTTTGTGCCTGCGAATCCAAAGAGCCCCCTCAGGCCGCAACACAACAGGCTGTAGCTCAGGCAGAAGACCCTGTAAAACCAGTGGAACCGCCCAAACTTCCTGCCCCCCCCGGTGATCCTGGTCCCGTCTTGATGCAGTTCAGCGAGACTTTGCCAACACAAATCTTCGGAGCGGCAGCCACCGAAAAACATATAGCTCTGGCTTTGCAAAGCGACACGCGAGATATCAATCTTTGCACGCAGACACAGCTGCCCGTTTGTTTCAGAGGTGTCGGTATCATTGCCGAACGCCTCAATCCCAATCAAACCAAAGCTGTTGTTCTATATGAAGCTGACACGCAATCCGGTTCGCGGTTTGACGATGTCGCCGCCACACAAGACAAATTCGTATTCGCGATTCATGACGGCAGATACGTCGGTGATGAAGTCAAAACCAGTCTTGTGGTTGTCAATACCGATGCTTCTGTCGAACGAACAATGGCATTACAAACGCCTGATAAACATATTGTACAGACAAAACTTGCACTATGGACTGAAAATCGCGTTCTTGCTTGCCAGGCGTTTGTCCCAACAGAAGGCAAACCGGGCATTATCTGCGAAGCTTTAGATGCCAGAACCGGAAAATTGTCCCCTGTGGCAACCATTTTGACATCTCAGCCAGTCAGAACTTTAGATATTGCTGCAAACAAAGACAAAGCCTTGGTCACTTGGATCGAAGCAGGTACTGCAAAGGCAGCTCAGCTCAAAAATCCCAATGAAATTCTCGAACTGGGTTCAGCCACGAGTATGCCACCTCATGTCGCAGCAGGTCTAGATGCCTTTGCCGTTATCTGGCAAGATGATGGTGCACAATCGCGAGTCGATAGAATTCCTTTTGATGTCAGCCTCAAAGGAATGGAGCGAAAAACTATCATTTTGAACGGCATTGATCACCGCTCTGTAAATGGCCTGGTAGCGACCTCAAAAGGCTATGTCTTCGCCTTCAGACATCAGAATACCCAGCAAATGGCCATCATAGCACCTGATTTTGAACGCTGGGATCTCATCGATAACAGTACCAAATGGCGCATGCTTTCGGATTATGCCAGCCTGGATATTCAAGAAGCTCACACAGGCAAAGTCATTTGGCAAACGGTTGAAAGCTTGTTCTAAATCACTCACAATCCCAAAGACGCGCCCAAAGCGCGTCTGGATTTGAAAGATTATGCACGTTTTTCGACATTCGACCATTTACAGCTTGTGCCAGCTTCCCAGGCTGACGTTTTCAACAGGCGGACGATTGGACAAGATATAAACCGCCCTTCGATTCTGTTCATGAGGCGTATTGTCCGGTGTCTGGACGGCCAAACCACGTTCGCCAGCACCTCTGTAATACATCGGAATGTTCAGACCATGCCCACGGAACCATGATGCAATGGCTTTTGCC
>JAGBXG010000396.1 GCA_017629415.1 Pseudomonadota bacterium
AGAACAAACGCCAAATATATTAGAATAAAATATGCCAAATTAAAAAATATTAGCAATAAGCCGTTGTTTCGAGATTTGGGTATGGCTGAAGCGATGATGTTCAGAGGCTGCATTTAAAATGGCACAAAAAAAGCCGACAGTGCCGGCTTTTTCGTTTTCTATCCTTGGAGCTGTATTTAATCTGCGGATTGGAAAGACTCGCTTACTTGTTTTTCGATATACTTATCAATTTGTGGCACATAATATCTGACAAAAAATGCGACACCCACGATAAATATTATGCTTGAAACGAGTGCAACCACAAAGCCGACGGGATGTTTTTGTCTGAATTTTTTGAGGAAGAAAAAAACAACGATGGCACCGATGAGGATAACAATGAGGAGAATATGGACTAAAAAATCGTGTCCATTAAAGCCATAAAAGTAATTCAGTGCAAGAGTTTGAGTGAATGACGTGATATCCATTTTTATCTCCAAGGTTAGCATCAGAAATGCCATACATAGAAATCTTTTTATAATATAACCTGAAATAAAAGGAATTCAAAGTCATTAGATATTTGTTGGAAAACTGAGGGAAGCTGTGTCGGGGCGTTGCGGGGCGTTAGCCCTGCATCGGGGGTAGGCGCGTATTGTGCGCAGGCTATGCCGCTTTTTGCGACGTCCTTCGGCCGTCTTTGAAGCGGCATACGCCTGGCGTGCGCTGGCTATGCCGTCAAGCCGGCATACGCCGCGCCAATAGTGCCGTAGGGGGCTTGGCCCCCTCCCCAAAAATCTCCCCCTCACAATGACTTGTTGAGATTGTTTCGTACTTTTAAACGCCGAAGACTTGCGCCAGTGCTAAAGGTTTGATAAAATGGAATTGCCTCCTGCTGTGTGCGTGGAGCACCAAATATGCTTAAACCCCTAAGACGTTAAATCGGGACTTGTTCATGGAGGGATAACGAGCATGCCTGCTTGTCCAGGATCCTTGTGCCCTTCAAATGAGGCCCACCTGCTTGTCAGGGTGTTTAACGTGACGGTGCTAGCGGCATGGCGGGGGCTTTTTTTTGTTATTCTGACTCTTTATGAGGGAATCCTATGGCAGGATTTGGTGGAAATACAAACGATGATTTGTTGACTGCTGCGGTGCTCGATATTCTTGCACAAAATGCAGATGGCGTAAGAACTTTTTCCGCAAATACAGATAAAAACGGAAGAAATCACCGCGATAAACAAAGAGCTTCTGTGAGTGCGGCTCACGATGCTTTTTCCGATTCCGGTTTGTCTGATGTTTATTATTCTGGCAATGCCGGCGAAGATGAATTGCATTGCAAAAGCTGCGGTGCGGTTTGCCCTAAAACAAATAAATATTGCGGATTTTGTGCGGCTTATTTGGGCAGCTCCAGTTCAAAACGCGAATTTGCAAATGTCGAATTGAATAATATTTCAATGGATATCTCGCTGGTCTCCATTAACGAAGACAGCACCGATGGCGTTCGCATTCCGTTGAAATTTAATGAAACGATTCTGGGACGATCCGGTGACTCGCGATTCCCCTCGGACGCTTTCCTTTCGCCGCGTCATTGTCGCCTGCTCGTTGAAGGTAATAGCCTGTATGTCGAAGATCTCGACAGCCTCAATGGAACGTTTCTGCGTGCTCGCAATGAAGTCCCCTTGCAGCCCGGCGACTGTATCTTGGCCGGTCGGCAGCTGCTTCGCTTCGAACGCTTTGAACAAGTCGTCTCCAATAAAGCAAGAAGTGTCGATGGCACACGTTATATGGGCTCCCCCTCCAGCGGCGGTGACTTTAAACTCGTTCAGATCGGTGTCGGCAATATCGCACAAAACGTCTACTGCCTCTCTGAAGGCGGCGCCGTCTTCGGACGCGAAATCGGCGATATCGTCTTTAATAAAGACCGTTTCATGAGCGGTCGACATGCGCAAATCTATCCTCGCGAGGACGGTAACTATTACTTGCTCGATCTCAATTCATCTAACGGTACTTGGCTGAAACTGAATCAAAAGACTCGCATTTATCACGGAGATTTGCTCTTCCTCGGGCAACAGCTTTTCCGCGTTGAATCCCCTGATATCACCTAGTCTCGCGTTTACTTTTTGGGAGAAATATTTTGAACGTAGAGCCTAAGAATTCTACTGAAACGGCACTTGATGAAAGTGCCGTTTTGGATCATCAAGATAAAAACCAGATACCAATGGCTGATAAAGCCATTAAATCTGATAACATAGCTATGCCCAATCTCAATGATTCGGAAGAAAGTCTTGAAAATAAGATAAAAGCCACTGATGAGCAGATAAAAGCCAATAATGAGCAGATAAAAGCCAATAATGAGCAGATAAAAGCCAATAATGAGCAGATAAAAGCCACTGATGAGCAGATAAAAGCCAATAATGAGCAGATAAAAGCCACTGATGAGCAGATAAAAGCCAATAAT
>JAGBXG010000397.1 GCA_017629415.1 Pseudomonadota bacterium
AAAAAAGACAACGAAATCAAAATCGAAAACGATTTCAACCTCTTCGAGGATGATGACAAAAACGAAATCAAAATCGAAAACGATGAAATCAAAATCGAGAATGACTTCAACCTCTTCGAGGATGACATCAACATAGAAAACATCAAAATCGATAACGACATCCATCTCTTCGAGGATGATGACAAAGACGAAAACATCAAAATCGAGAACGATGACATCAACATAGAAAACATCAAAATCGATAACGATGACATCAAAATCGATAACGACATCCATCTCTTCGAGGATGATGACAAAAACGAAATCAAAATCGAAAACGATGAAATCAAAATCGAGAATGACTTCAATTTCTTCGAGGATGATAACAAAGACGAAAACATCAAAATCGAAAACGATGAAATTAAAATAGAAAACGACTTCAATCTCTTCGAGGATGATGACAAAAACGAAATCAAAATCGAGAACGACTTCAATCTCTTCGAGGATGAAGATGAAAAAAGCGGAAATAAAGATTTTGGGATAAAAGATAAGAATCTCAATGCTCCAAAAACTCCTAAAATCCCCACACTTTCAGCACAAACACTCGGCAAACCCGCGTCAGTGCCTACACTTTCAGCACAAACACTCGGCAAACCCGCGTCAGTGCCTACACTTTCAGCTCAAACGCTCGGCAAACCCGCGTCAGTGCCTCCGCCTGTATCTCAACCAGATATGACGCTTCAAGCCCCAGACGAAGATGAATTCAATCTGGACATTGATCTTGATTTTGACATGGATGCCCCGAGCATTGATCTTTCTGACATGCTCGATGAACCGGAAGCACCCAAGTCGCCCACGCCTCCTCCTATCAGTTCGGATGCTCTGGCAACACCTGCTCCCGGCATGAAAAAAGATTTTAACATTCCAGAAACCCAAGCGGAGCCAATGCCCAACTGGTTTAACAACCATAATTTAAACAAAAACGAACGACATAGCCCCTCATCAGAGGGTACCAAACCCACTGCTGAAGCACTGCAACCTGTTCAAGAAGTCAGTGCCGTGCGTGGTCGCCCGGGGATCACGACAGAAAGCACAATGTCTCAACACCCCGATCTCAATAAAACCCCACCCCCGCCTCAAATCTCAAAAGCCTCATTACTCTCAACAAACAGTGGTTTACTGATGCCTCCTGTTGGCGGTATCGGATTCCACAAGGGAACTACAGTCACTGAAACGCTCAAGCCCACGGCTGTTTCATTGACTCCAGTCAATCCCTCAGACCACCATGATGGCAAGCCTACAGCTATTTCCATGCAAGCCATCTCCAGCACATCCCCCAATCTTCGCGATCCTAAACGCGAAGACATGGCTTTGCAAACCCTTAAACCTTTCCACCGAATACCGCGTCTCAGAATACCCCTGGCCGACCTTTCCAGACGCCGTGATATCAATCCTCGCGCGGGATTTATTCTCAGCAATATCGACGGCATCACATCTATTCGAGACATCCTCGATATCTCAGCTTTCCCGGAACCCCAAACCGCCCTGCTCCTCGTCGAACTCGAAGAACAAGGCATCATCGCTTTCCGATGAAATTTATCATGACAGCTTGTCGTTCATAAAATGTGCTTATCATAAGCTGACCGCCGGAAACGGCCGTCAGCTTTTAATTTCTAAAACCTTGTTAAAAGGAGTTTAATATGAGTGATCTGCTTCATCTGAACGATGCCAATTTTGATGAAATCGTAAAAACTTCTCCCGCCATTATCGTTGACTTTTGGGCTCCTTGGTGCGGCCCCTGCCGTGCCCTCGGTCCCCATATCGAAAAAATGGCCGCCGATTACGCAGGCAAAATTAAAATTGCCAAATGTGACATCGAATCCGCCCAAACCGTTGCTTCTAAATGGCGTATTCAATCCATTCCCGCTGTCATCGCCTTCAGAAACGGCGTCGAAGTCGCTCGCGTTGTCGGCAACTATCCCGCCAAAATTAAAGAAATGGCAGAATCACTTCTGTAATTTCTTAACCCTGTGATATCCCTAAAGCCTGCAAATTCTGCAGGCTTTTTTTGTACACTTAACGCCTTTCACTCCTTTATCCTGGCCAAAAAACAATGCATCTCCATACTCTAGCCACGCTCATGAACCATTCCTTCAAAGAATATGTCACAAACTGGGATGCCCATCTCTCAACATTTTGGGTACCGCTTGCAGTCGCCGTCATATTCCTCATTCTGGCCATTCAAGCCATTGCCAAAGACCGCAACATCAGAATGTGCATTCTCTATGTCGTTCTCATGCTCTGCTGTGCCGGTTATCTCTATTTCGGAGATGAGGTCGTTTCCAAACTGGTCTCTCTCTGGAAATAATAAGAGACAAAAAAAAGACCCCATTCCGTCCTTAAACACTCGAAACCGGGGCAAGCCCACGGCATACGCAAAGT
>JAGBXG010000398.1 GCA_017629415.1 Pseudomonadota bacterium
CAGCGTTATCGGCTTTTTCAGCGTTATCGGCTTTTTCAGCGTCATCGGCTTTTTCAGCGTTATCGGCTTTTTCAGCGTTATTGGCTTCTTCAGCAATTTCAGCGTCTTTGGATTTATCCTTTTTGACTGTGGCATTGCGGATGGTAATGCTCATGACAAGGCCGACGATAATGAAGGGCAGCATGATGAGCGGCCAGACATACCAATTGGCAGGATCCGCGGCATATTCGGGGCCATTTTTAGCCACGTCGGGGAGATACATACCAAGAAGGAAAGCCTGAAGACCGCTGCCCAGGTAAACAGCAGCATCGATAATACCTGTGGCGATACCGGCGTTTTTGCTGCCGCCGAAGTCCATGGTAGCCGTGCCGGAAAGCATGCCGTGAACACCGATAACGCAAAGGCTCATGAAGGCGAAGGTGATGCCGAACAGAGCGTTGTCGAGCACGAAGAAGAGGATGACGCAGCCGATCAGGATACCGGCATAGAGAATGACGGCCACGGGACCACGACGCGATTTAAAGACATAGTCCGAAATAATGCCGGCAAAGATACCGGAAAGGATACCGGCACAGCAGCTGACCATGCCCCAGTTATCGAAAACGAATGCACCATTGTGAACGGGAACGACTTTGGAAACCGTGGGACCCCACTGCATGATGGCGTTGCGAATGAAGCCGGAGCAGAATTCGATGGCCATGATGGTAAGGATGATGCGGTTGGTAAGCAGTTTTTTGAAAACTTGAATCGGGCTGAGAGCGGGGCCTTTGTCATCGCTGGTGGCATCGCCTGTATTGAAGTCTTCGAGACCAGCTTTACTCGGTGTATCGCGGACGAACAGCAGAGCCAAAACGAACATGACAATGAGGGTGGCAGCGGGAATCAGGAAGACATAATTGACGCCAAGGTGCTTCAAGATCATGCCGTTCCAGTCGTAGGCGAAATAGAGACCCAACGAAATCAAGATACCGAAAATACCGCCGATGATGCCGCGTTCACGGACATGGAACCAAGCGGAATTGACTTTGACGATGGAGACAGCGCCAAAGCTTTGGAAATACATATTGAATCCGTAAAGAACGGTGAATGCCAGTGGTAAATCGATACCGATTGAATCTTTATTCAACAGGAACAAGCCCATCAGGCCGTTGACGATAGCCGAACCCACGGCACCGATAAGCAAAGTGGTGCGACCGCCAAGTTTGTCGCAAAGCGGTCCGTTAATTAAGAATGCGCAGCCATAGACGATAGAACCGACACCGAAGATCGTGCCGAAAACTTCATTGGTCATGCCCACACTGTCGAGGGCAGTTTTGGCGACAGAAAGATTATATCTTCCGAAATAGAGGAAAGCGTAGGTCAAGCCGAGGATGATCCAGTTCACACGACGGCGGGCCAGGAAAGCTTTGCTGTGTTCAATTTCTACCTTGGGCAATCTTGCCATCACGATGGCGATGACAACGAGCAGACCGGCTATAGGTGCAATTTCTTTTAAAATTTCCATGATTCTCCTCAAAAGAGGTCATAAAACCCCATGCCAAGACAAATTTTTTGCATACGAATGGCATACGTCGAACTTTGGCGGCGTGATGTCATGTCGCTCATGCTTCATCGAGGAATGGGAAGCGGATAAGATACAAGTTTTAAAAAGTCATGAGCAATCAGACCGATGTGTCTTTGAGTGGGCATTTCGATCCAGCGAAATGCCAGACACGTCTGACTGTAACGGTGTCAATCATGCTCTCCATAAGCTTAGAACACCGGCAGGGGAGGAAACGTGATGGTGTGTGTTTCCTTATTTTGCGCTTATCGAATTTTTAAATTTTTATTCGACAGCACATGCTCCGCATGACATCGGAGGTTTGATGCTTACGTCCTTATCCGTAAGTTGATGCTTACGTCCTTTTCCGTAAGTTGCTGAATGGCGATGCAATTGTTACAGACTGTAACTTTATATTTTGCATGCGATTCAAAAAAAAGGCGCGATCAAAATGAAATGACGCGCCTAAAAATAA
>JAGBXG010000399.1 GCA_017629415.1 Pseudomonadota bacterium
TGCCGCTAAACAACCGGCAATGCTCAAAACAGCCACACAAAATATCGAAAAAATCCAGTTCTCAATCGAAGATCTCAACTGCCTTGCAGAAAACGCCAACCAAAATAAAGCTGAATTGACCGCTTCTGCCCTAAACGATCTCCTGAAATTTGCTGGCACAGTCACGCATGAACAAAATAAACGACCGCTGCCTGAACAAATTCTAGATCTCACACGCCAGACTCTCCTGGCTTCCACCTCGGCCAGCGTATCACCCGGTATCAGCAAATTACTCAATGTTCTGGTCTCTTCTCCAAACTCACCGGCACTGACTCAGCTTCCTGCCCTCGACCCGGACACAATCCCGGAACAATACCGCAATATCTTCACTCAATTGACAAAAATCCTCAAAATTGAAAACACACAATTTGCCTTATCACATACCCAAAACCTGATCGCGAATACCTGTCCGCCAAGCATCCTGATCGAACCCGAACAAATCCAAAACATGACGCTCACACACTGGACTGCACGCGCCGCCACTTCACTCATCCTATGCCGGCCGGAATCCCTGCTCTGCGCAACACTCCCACCCGCAAACGTCATGGAACACCTCAACACCATCGTCAGCATAGCCAATGCCGCACGTACAAAAACAAATATCCACATCCCCAACAGCGAACAGTACCTACAGACATTGCAGGATACAAATATGATGACAGCTATCATGCCGCGCATCACCCCCGAAACGCTCGCCTCCATCAAACATTACGCCATCGAACTCCGAAATACTGCATTACAAGCCGCATTCATCCTCTCACAAAGCCTCAACGACTGCATCACCATCGCTGCAGAACTCGAAGGCATCAGAACACCCACCAACCTCTCTACCCTCAAATCCGCCATGAAACAATCCTCTCTCATCAAAGGACTCGTGACTTTTGCCATCAGCCCAAATGCTCAGCGCTTGTACACACGCATCTTTAGCTGAGCTGTTCCCAATATCTGAATTCGATTGAAAATGCCGGCTATGCCCTCCGGGCATACGCCGGCCATCAGCATGGCTATGGCAAATTTGCCATACGCCAGGCTTTTTTTTACAGGAACTCCCCAAAACGATGTATCTGTTTCATGCCCTAAAAACAATCTGCCCCCCAATCTCCCCCTTACAACCACTCCACAAAACAGAAACATCCCCCCAAAAACTCAATAGATAAAAAAAATTAAAAAAAAGATTTGACACTGCAAGAGGATACGCGTAAAAGCCGCTCTCGCCGACGGGGTTAAAAATGTTTAACTCCAAAAGCAAACGCGTGCGAGAGTAACTCAGTGGTAGAGTGCAACCTTGCCAAGGTTGACGTCGCGGGTTCGAGCCCCGTCTCTCGCTCTTGTCTAAAAGGTCCACATTGATGGGCCTTTTTTAGTAATAAGCTCAAGTTTTCTTTGCGCGGGTAGCTCAGTTGGATAGAGCGTTGGCCTCCGAAGCCAAAGGCCGCGGGTTCGACTCCCGCCTCGCGCACTTTTTTCGCGAAGACTGAGCTCCTAAAGATTAAAGGTGAATTGCCCATGGATTATGTACTGTGTCAGGAAATCTTGAAACAGACTAAACAATTGGGAGCAGATGACGCCGCTATCGTCATCGAAAATGTTCATCGGCGCATCGAAACCAGAAATCCATCCAAGCGCAATATTCAATCTGAAAAAATTACGCGCGCTTGTCTCCATATCACCATTGGAAACGCCACTTTTCAGGCCAGCTTGTTTCAGCCAAATACCGGATTTGTCTCGCGAGAAAACCTCAATACAATCTTACAAAATGGCATTCAGGCCGCCAAACTCTCCAATATATGGGGAACCACGCACAAACCAAAACCTCTGCACGAAATTTTTGGACAAACTTCAGCTCAAATCTGCCCGGCACAGACACCCCAAAAACCGCAAATCATCGGATGGGATGAAAATGCCAACCCCATCTATCCCAAAAATAAACCCATCAAATGTCAGCCCCTGGGAAAACCCAATGCCTGCATCCCGGAATGCTTCCAGCCTGCCTGCCTGCTCGAATCAGATGCTGCCGCAGCCCCCATGCTTGATAAGCTCGAAAACCAATACACAAAACTGAACAATCCTCCCAAATATGCTTTGGAACAGACAACAGAACATATCGATAGGATGATTTATTTGCCTGACATGCTGAAATCTCAGGCAAGATATGAAACAGCTGTCCGTCAATCCATCGAAATACCCCAAAACGGCATCCCTAAACGCATTTATCTGCCGGATTATTGGTTTGACGGCGTCATCCATGACCCAGATATGCCAGAACATAAAGAAATACTGACGGCAGCTGATTTCTGGCAAGATCTCGAACTGTCACTTCAAGCTAAGGAACAGCCGGATAACACCCTTCATGGTGTCATTTTATCCCCTTGGGTACTCGGCGTACTCGCGCATGAAGCCCAGCACATCGGCGCAAATCTCACAGCTTCGGGCAAAATGCAGATGAACATGTCCAAATGCTTCTATTTGCCGCCTCGAGCCCCTCATCCATGCCATGGCATTGCCTTGGAACATGTCGGCAATGCACGCCCCACACGCCGGCTGCTTTTTGCAAGAGTCCCTTCACATTCGTTGATTGTCGATGTGCCTGTGGCTTGGGTGCGAAAAAATCAACATGAAATCGACATCCAATGTATGGTGGCCTGCGAACTTTCAGAACAAAAAATAGCACGGTATTTCAAACCTGTTGTCCTGCATTTTGATTTAAAAGATATGTGGTCGCATTGTGCTGAAATCGCCGAACCCTCGCGACGAATCACGTTACAATGCGGCAAAGGTCTCGGTGCATTCCAGACGCCATGGGCATATTTTAATATGAAAAATATTTATAAAAACGCACTGGAATACACCATAATAAAGTCTCAGACATGAGGATATAAAAATTATCATCATTGATAGCACGTGATAAACACAAATCATCAAAAGATATAAGTTTTATATCATATTTTATACCAGGAATTTCAAATTGACCCTGCGAATCCGACAAA
>JAGBXG010000400.1 GCA_017629415.1 Pseudomonadota bacterium
AATACTGAAGTCAAGGAAGGATTTCTAAATGGTTTGCTCCCTCTCGTCGTAGGTGAAAGCCAGACGACTGAGTTTAATGTTGCGCATTTCGTGCGTTCCATCGAAAGAGGCGATACGGATGCTTTCTTTGAACGCATCGATTCAATGCTGTCCAATGTTCCCTATGAAGTCAAACTCAATTATGAAGTGCATTTCCAGAATTTTATCTATTTATTGTTTAGTTTGATGGGGTTTTATACAAATGTAGAATATCATACGGCTAAAGGACGCGTGGATTTAATCGTTAAAACCGATAAATATATTTATATTATGGAATTCAAGCGTGACAGTTCTGCCCAGGCCGCTATGCAGCAGATCAAAGACAAAGACTACGCCAAACCGTTTAAACTGGATGGTAGAAAGATTGTATTAATTGGAGCTAATTTTGCGTCGGATATGAGTGCATTGGATGGGGTATTAGTGGAAGAAGGGTAGAGGGAAGCAGGGGGAGACCGAAAGATGAAAGTATAGGAATTTAGAAAAAGATTTACTTACCGCTCAATGTGCGTTTTTATTTATATTGTTATATGATTTGCATGACCCAGATGAGCGCAATACAAAAGCCAATAGCTAGAAATATAATCAGGAAAATTTGGACTGGTGATATAGTTTGGAATTGCATTCCCTCGGGGACGGATCCCGTTTCGGTGATTTCTTGCCATAATTTTTTGCGCTCGCGAGTAATTTTGAGTGCCGCAGCAATATAGACAAGTATGCCTAGCCCGAACCAGATGATGAGTATGATGTTAGAAATTATTTTTTGGGTTTGTTTTTCGCGGCTGAATGCTTTGGCTTCGAGCTCTTCAGATTTGACGCGCAATGATATATCCGGGGCATGGTGTGTTGCAATTTGAGACAGTGTGTAGTCACGTATCGCGCGAGCCTGAGATTGCGATGGTGTATTTTGAGTGAACCATGCTTGAATGAAATCGATTTCCGGATGAACAGCGGCATCGGCTTGAATCATTTGAAGTGCAAATGCGGCTTGTTCAGTTTGCGTCATGGGGTTTGAGGATACGATGAGAGGGAAGGTTTGTGCGGTATCGGGCGTAGGCAATGCCGATGCTGCGACTCGGGCATAGAGAAGGCGTGGGCCGGAGGCAGAAAAAACATAGTTCGGATCCAGTTTTGTACCATTGACTTCATGCGGTGGAATGATTTGACGGTCGATCCAGGCATTGCCTTCGAAATAATCAATATAAAGGGTTGGCATGCTGGCCACAGGGTTCACTTTGAGCTGAGGCTTGTCGGTCGGTGTCAGTATGGGCTGATGAATGGCGGCATGCAGTGGTTTGTTGCCTGGAATAAAGGTGGCGTAAAATTCTTTTTCGGCCAGCGTGAATTTAAAATCGGCAGGGGAATGGAGTGTAAAATGTGTACGTGTGATGCCGGTTTTGGAGGCTTTAAGGGTCGAAGGAATGTCGGCTTTTTGAAGACCGTAAATCTGTTCGATTTGAATGTCGCCGCGCATGGGTTCGCCGTTTTCAAATGCTGTGATGAAAACTTCATTAGGGGCTTCAAACATGAAAGCTGCAGGTGCAAAGGCGGCATAATAAGATGTCGTATTGTCTGAATTTTCTCGTGTTTCGAGATATTGAATTTGAGGGGCTTGTTCAAAGATATGGGCAGGCACGACGACATTTTTGAGGATTTGCTGCTCTTTGTCTTTGAGTAAAACTTCGATGCCGGCTACTGCCGTTTGCGGAATTTTGGGCATTGGCATGGCCGTTTCGCCGTTTTGCGGCAAAGGCACCGTGGTATATTCATGGTTTGCAGGCTGCAAATCCGAGGTGATCCAACGCGCTTCAAGGGTGTGTCCGGGTTCAAAGATGGAGCCAGTTTTCAAGTCTCTGACCCAGATGGCAAGCATATTTGTCTGTTCTGGGGCCAAAGTATCTGCGGAAGCCACGCGCAGCCTTAAATGATCATCAGGTGCGGCATAGATGAGATAAGAGCCTAGAATGGCGAATAAAATCACAAAATAAAGGATAGAAAAAATACGCATGAGTCAGTCAATAATAAGATTGAAAGGGGGCCAAAAAGGCTTTTGGCTGATAAAAAGTGAGAAAATACTCTAAAATACCATTTTAGTGCTATGATAGAATGGAGTGCGCTCAAATTGAGCATGGTCATTTAACATTTCAACAAGAGATAACAATGTCGAAATCTTTCATAAGCCTTTTGGTCAGTTTTGTATTGGCATTGAGCTGTATGGCATGCTCAAAATCGGAGCCTGTTTCTGCGACAGCAACGGAAAGTTACAAAGTGAGTGATGGGGATCCCTGGCTTGAGGTTGAGGCACAGTTTAACAGCCGCAATTATAAGCAGGCTGCGGATATGGCGACAGCCTTGATGGAGTCCGAAGGCGCATCTGTACGCGGTTTGACGCTTCGCGGCGTATCTTATGCTAAGATCAATAAGCCGTATTGGGCATTTTATGACCTGATTGATGCCACAAAAATCGAACGCAGTGCCAATACTTTGATGAATCTGGGCAATGCACTTCGCATGTTCGGTTATTGCACTCGCGCGGCGGATGCCTACAAAGAAGCCTTGGCATTGGCACCGACCGACCCGCAGATTATCATCAATATTTCCTCGGCTTATCTTTGCTATGGTGCTGTTGCAGATGCCGATTTGAACTATCAAAAAGTTTTTAACAATTTCCCGAAAGATGCCATTGCCTATACGACTGCCGGCACATTAAAGGCTTTGCAGGAAGATTATGATCAGGCGCGCAAAGCAGCTGAAAAAGCCATCAATATTGATGCATTTTATAAACCTGCTTATAAAGTATTGACCATTGCATGCCGCGGCCTGGGGGATAATGCCTGTGTGAAGGAGGCTGAAAAGCAATACAACAGCCTTGAAGGCGCGAATTTCCGTCAGAAACGTGTTTCGCGAGTGAAAAAGTAAGAACCATGGAAGGCCGTCAATTTGACGGCTTTTTTATGGGCTTTGTTTTTCTTTTTGGAGCAGGGGGCCAAGCCCCCTGCGGCGCTATTTGCGCGGCGTATGGAGGCCGACAGGCCGACATAGTCCGCGCAACGCAAGGCGTATGGCGGCCGATAGGCCGGCATAGCCGCGCGCAAATACGCGCCTACCCCCGATGCGTGGCTTCGCCCCGCAACGCCCCTTTTTATGGGGCGCTGCCCCAAACCCCGCCGGGGCTTTTGCCCCGGACCCCACCAAAGGGGCT
>JAGBXG010000401.1 GCA_017629415.1 Pseudomonadota bacterium
AAGGAGGGAGCGTGCTGGCGATAATTTACGGTTTTTGTTGGTCTGGTTCCCCCAACGTTCTAAGTTTAATCCAAATATGCTTATTACTGTACGATAAAATGAATGCGTTCAATTTGGTACACTATTTAGATTATGTTATAAGAACTGCTTCATATACGTCATGTTATCAGCATTCATGACAATAACGACTTTATGCTCAGGAGGTCTCATGCAGAGTATTGATTCCATCAATTTGACACGTTTTCATCACGAAGAATTAGCCGGTTTTGTGGGTGAAGTTTTGGACGTTTTGACGCAATGTCCGCAGCTTGGTGATTTGAATCAAGTTCAAGATTTATCAGCTGCTTATCAATGCTTCAGTGATGCCTTGCAGATGGACCTCGAAAAAGCGAGTGAAGCCCTTTTTTTGGCGGATATCGATGCCGATAATATGGCATTGACAACCGAAGCTCAGCTTAAAATTTGTGCCAAAAGCCAAAATGATGAAAAGCGTCATGCCGCGCTTGAACTTCTTGAGATGTTCATTCCTTTTACAGGTATGACTGATCTGCCTTATGCAGAAGAATATGAAAATTATTACAAACTGCTCGAAAAACTTGATCAAGTTCCTCAAGAAACACGTGAATTGCTCCATATAACCGAGTGGATCGAACGCATGCATGTACACTACGATATTATGGTTTCCTTGATGAATCAATATCAAAATAATCTTCAGCCTTTTGATCCTAATGCGACCAAAAGAGCTCGAAAAACTCTCGAAAATGCCTGGTATGGCTTTGATTTGATTGCGAATGCGATTGGCGCAATTTCTCCTTCACGTGATGTCGATGATGCCATTGAAAATATCAACCACATCATACAAAAATATATGAGCATTGTTCTGGCTCACCATTGTGATATTTCCAACTGGGAATATGCCGACATCGATGTTTCATTCTAATAAATCACGAAATGTCAAATTGCATGATAGAGCTTTATCCAAAGTTCTGTCAGCTTTCATGAAACAGATAACCTGAAGAAACGCAAGTTCTGTGGCAGGGTATACGCAACGTCGCCTTTGACTGACGAAGCCGTATGAGGATGAAAAACCGCCGATGACAGGGTGTACCAAGGGGCTAAGTCCCTTGGTAAGAGGTGGTGAAGTACTTTGCAAGAACTTTTACATGCAGGATAAAGCTTTTGGGGAAATCAAAAAAAAATATTTTGAATGCTGAGCATTCTGTTTCAGATGAATGGGATAAAAATATAAAGCCATCATCATCTGAGCAAATTGGCGTGTTTCAGATTAAGCTTGATGTGTGTCAAAAATATATGGGCTGGCAAGCTGAAATCGTACATGTGCCCGAGGGTGTTATACGTCTGAATGCCAGATTATTCAGGCAACATACAGAAATCAAACAGATATTTTTGCCCCAAAGCTTAAAAAAAATTGGGAAATGTGCTTTTGAAGGCTGTACAGCTCTAGAAGCCATTCATTTCAATGACGGTTTGCTTGAAATCGGGGAAGAAGCATTTGCCGACTGTCAAAATCTTAAGTCTGTGGTATTGCCTGAATCTGTCAAACGTTTGGGAAAAGCTGCATTTGCAGATTGTATACAGCTTCAACATGTGGTTTTGCCAAAGCCATTAAAACTTGTTCAATCGCGAGTTTTTGAAGGATGTTCGCGATTAAAAACGATTATATGGCCTGAAAATCCTAAAATTGAGCCTTTGATTTTCGCCAGATGCTTTGAAATGTCTATAGCTTGGGAATATTATCAGGTCAAAGACGGTGTCTGCAGGCGTATTTTAGGGGATATGTTTGAGCTGTGTCCAAATGGCGAGCTCATGACGGATATTTATACGTTAAGGCAGACTTATTTTAAGACGTTGACATTGATATCTGTTTCCGCAGAACTGGATAATGAACGGCTTAAGTGCAGGCATGAGATTTTTCAAACATTTATGTCTGTCACACATATTCTGACTCATGGCGATCCATGTGCCATGTTTTGGGCGGCTCGCGCGTGTATTCAGTACGTCTGGCAGCACGCGATGCAATGGACTGTGCTAGAGACAAATATGAAACTGAATCTCGTGCGCCAAATCCTGACCGATATTGGCGGATCTGGCAGCCGCATACAAGTCCGTGATATGATGCTTTATGAAGAATATGTCAGGAACATTCATGATCCGCAGCAAGCATTTGACATATATTTGCATAACATGCGGCAGCTCTTGGTCGAGAATCCTGATTTCAGGTCTTCAAGCCTTCGGTATCATCCGCATCACTGGCTGAATGTCTGCTGGCTAGAGAGACAGGAAGAGCAAGATTATTGGGCATTTGCAACGCGTATGGATGGTCTGTTTCAATCGATCGAAGGCGCAAGACACATGCATTATCATTTGCCCGAACCCGAAGGCGGATACGAAGCTTGGCTGGAGGCATGGAGCAAAGCTTTGTATGCGCATGAATTCGGCATTTTAGAGCTGAGATTTGAATCTGAATATCCTCTATTTATGCCTCGGCTATTTTTTGCCATAGAACAAGAATGTGTATTTCATTCATTGCACGATTATCTTGCGTCTGCCGGTATGTCTGAAATTCTGCATTTTTGGTACAATGGCAAAGATATGGCAGAAAACACACGAAACAGCCTTCAGATTTTGTAAGCAAAGGATCTGTTATGCTTCAGCAATATCCTTCCGAAAATCTCATGCAAATGCTGAATGAGCCGCATCATATCGTGCAAAAGGCGATTAAAATTCTTCTGGAAGCCAAAGACTTGCGCCAGATGGACGAGTCCAATCATTTGATGGTGACACATGGATTTGCTGTAGCCTTTGAACTTGTCCGTCTGCTTTCAAACAGCCCTTTGGCCAGAATGTACGTCGTGATCAGCAATTATCATGTACTTGGCCTCATGTTGAAAGACAAAGCCCAATGGCTTGTCGTAAATCCTGAAAGAGCGCTGACAGAACAAGATGTCAGCCGTGTTTCAGTGCTTTGTATGCAGCAGGCTTTATTCAATTTGTCGGTTTATGGGGTTCATGCACAGAATATCGACAACATATTGCCGGCTTTTCTCAATCTTGCGCCTTTGTCTCCCAAAGCCAAAAAAGCCCAAAACAAACTCCAAGCCGTTGAACAGCTGTTGTCAGAATTGGAAGTTCAGGACAGGGGCATGCGCTATCATCCGCAGTTACGCTATCATACCTCGCGAGTCTCTGTTGAACATTTAAAAAGTTACTGGACAGTAGCCGTCGCATTGGAAGGTCTGCTTCGTGCAAAGAACTTGGCGTATTCAGATCCTGAATGCAGCACAGAGGATCCTCTTGAAATGTGGCTTTCTGCATGGAGCTTGTGTATTCCAGATAACTGTGTGATTATGGCTGTCGATGAATACAGACAGGAAGAACTGAGCGGCAAATATTTTCTCATTGTCAATCCGGTAACTGCTTCTGAAATTCGTTTACTTTTTGGCAGATACGGAGCTTCAGAACGCGTTCATGTTTGGAATCATGGTGCCAATTTCTAGCGCACATGCCATATTGTGGGTTCCAAGGGGCTGAGCCCCTTGGCGGTGTGTGGGGCACAGCCCCACAAGAGCTTTGCGTATATCTTGAGGTGGAGTTTCACAGCAGGATTACTGTGCAAACTGTTTCAAACGTTCGATAATGAGATCCAAAGCGATGAGGTTATTGCCGCCTTCGGGAATGATGACATCGGCATAACGTTTGGAGGGCTCTACGAACTCGAGATGCATGGGACGCACCGATTTATAATATTGTTTACGGATTGAGTTGAAATCGCGGCCGCGTTCGCGCATGTCGCGACGAATACGTCGGAAAACGCGGATATCGGCATCGGTATCGACAAAGATTTTGATATCTAGCATTTCGCGGAGCGGTTCAAAACAAAACAGCAGAATGCCTTCGACGACGATAACGGGAAGTGGATCGATATGAATCGTTTGATCCATCAATCTCGAGTGGGTTTTGAAATCATACAGCGGCACGTCAATGGCTTTTCCTTCTTTCAAAGCTTTGATGTGTTCGACGAGGAGTTCGCTTTCAAGACTTGAGGGGTGATCGAAGTTAACTTCTTCGCGATCTTTGAGTGGCAGGTGTGAGAGGTCACGATAATACCAGTCAAACTGAATGAGTTGACTGGCTGACCCAAGGCCTTCGCGGATTTTTTTGGCCAGGGTTGTTTTGCCGGACCCCGTGCCGCCAGCGATGCCTACAATCTTGGGTACAGTCATATAAAAACCTTTATTTTGGGGGTGGAGAAATTGGGGATAGGTAGAAAATAACCAAAAAAAACGCGGCCTTTAAGGACCGCGTTGGTCTTAATTACAAGTAATTTGGTATTGCGCGAACTCACCGGTCAATTTTTGCTGGCTCAGCAAGTGGCACTGATATTCCTGGCAGTCGACGAGAGAGTCTTTGTCATTGTCGATGCCATCGGTGCAAAGTTGTTGTTCAAGCTGGAGGACTTTAATTTTTTCTTCCTGTGAGAACGAACCGAATTTGGGATCTCTGGGTGCAGGTTCGGCAACGATCCCGGCACAACACTGCATATCTCTGCAACTGGCTTCGGCACAGTCGATCAAGCCATCGAGGTTATTGTCGATGCCGTCTGAGCAAGCCATTTCTGTATTTTCAGGAGATGCCGGGGGGGGAGCGGCACAAACATCTTTCACAGCTTGATCCGGATGTTTTGTGCAGGAGTAATCGCCGCAATCGATGTATCCGTTGCAGTCGTTGTCGATGCCATCAGAACAAGCTTCTGGTGTATCTTCAGGAGAGACGCCGGTGGGGCAGTTTACAGAAGCGCAATAAGCTTTAACAGCGGCATCTGCAGCTTTGGAGCATGAATAGTCTTTGCAGTCCATGTATCCGTTGCAGTCGTTATCGATGCCGTCAGAGCAGGCTTCGACAGTGTTTTCATCGCCTGTTTTGATGCAGCATACGGAGAGTTGTTTGCAGCTGTTATCGTTGCAGTCGACGAAGCCGTCGCCGTCATTGTCTTTGCCGTCGGCGCAGACATAATTATTATTTTCGGTAGCATTGTTGCCGATGATACCTGCGCAGATGGTGTCTCCGGGCCCCGGGCTGACGGCAGTTCCTTTCAGTTTGCAGTCTGAGTCGTCACAATCTGCGAGTCCGTCTTTGTCATTGTCCAAGCCATCGGAGCAGAGCAGAATGGAATTTTCTGCCGGTGCTTCGATATTGTCGATTCGCGAAGTTTCGGCTTCAAGGTAATCGCAGCCTGTTGCCATTACAGAACCTGCAAAGATTGCCAGAACTACATATTTAGAAAAGGTTTTTTTCACGGGATTATCCTCTCAATCATGACGTTTCAGCTAGAATGCTATCATTCCTCCACAGCGCGCCGCGTCATAGACCAATCTGCGTTATTCTGACAAGTTAAATCACGCTAAGTTATGATTTTTATGAGTATTTTGGGCAGGGGGCCGAGCCCCCATCGGCGCTTTTTGGCGCGGCGTAGGCCGGGACGTTCAGGCCCGGCATAGCCCGCGTCCGCAAGGCGTATGCCGGAACGGCATAGCCTGCGCCAAATACGCGCCTACCCCCGATGCGGGGCTGGCCGCCCCGCAACGCCCCGCCGGAACGCTCAAGTTGAAAACTTTAAGAATACGCCATTTGGGTCTCATGTATGGGCACCTGGTTTAACACGGCATGTCGTCATTTGATTCCTGGCAGATGCAGGCTTTTACAGCTTTATATTTCTTAACGACAAACTTTGGGCATGGTAACGCTTGTCCATGAAATGCCTGTTTGAATTTCACAATTGTCAGGCGATTCGGGATAATTGTTGTGGCGTGCTTGTTCTTCTTGTTTCAGCGGTACGAGCGTTTGAATGTGATAGACATGCGAGGCGAGGTCATCGAGGATTTGAATGATGTCGATGTCGATACGTCGTGCGGGTGTCTGGTAGTCGTTAAATTCGCGTTCGATGGCGCCGGGATCGTTTTGCCATACATGTGCGCGGAAAGCCGAAACAAAATTGTCAACTTCGGCCGTATCTTCTGCATAGAATGCGACTTGACCGCGGCCTTTTTCGTTGGATATTGACAAAAGGCGCAATTTGGAATCGGAATGCATGAGATGATGAATGAACGTTTCGAGAGCCAGGCGTTCTTCGCGTTCCACGGAAATGGTGAAATATAATCTCAGGCTGCAATCGCCTTCACGGATATAGGCTTGGATATCTCTGGGAAAGGATTCAAAGTCGAGCAGGATGGCGCCTTTTTGCTGCCAGTCTTTGAGTGTCTGGCGTGTCCATTGGGATCGCGAGTAGGTTTGACTTGTCAGGCGTGAGGAGGTGATGCGAGCAGAAGGCAATTCGAGGGGAAGTCGTGCGCCGGAAAGTGTGGCAAAGTAGAGATCGGTGCCTGTCAGAATGGCATCATTGAGGTTTGCAAAACTCAAATTTGCGGAATGAAGTACGGCACCTGTCAAATTTGCGTTTTCGAGATCGGCGGCTACAAGCAGGCACCAGGACATGATAGCCCAATTGAGGCGGGCATCTGCCATGTTGGCCCATGAACCGTTGGCACCGCTCATATTGGCGTTGACCAGGCTTGCGCCGGTCAGATCGGCACACTCGAGATTGGCCGATTCCAGCTGTGCTGCCGTGGCATTGATGCCTTGCATCATGGCTCCTAAGCAGTCGGCTTCATTCATACGTGCACGCAGCAAAAGCGCATTCGAAAAGTTTGCGGCTCGCGCTTTAATGCGGCGCAAATCGGCGCCAATC
>JAGBXG010000050.1 GCA_017629415.1 Pseudomonadota bacterium
CAGAGTGCACCTTGTAAACCTTTTAAAGCTTCAGAAGAAGCGCGGAGATATTTGCTTAAAGGCAATCTGTGGTACAACCCCTGATAAGGTTAATGAAAATATTAAGATTAATTTAGGTACAGCGGATATATCAAGAGTTGATTTTACAGATGTAAACTTCTATGATGACTATAAGGATATGGTTGCAGAGGGTGGCATTGACTTTGTTGTATTCGCCATTTTCAATACTGACATCGATGCAGACGGGATCGTTGTCTACGCCGCGAACGCTAGGCACACCGCAAAGACATGCTGCGATGGCCAGAACACCCGATCCGCAGCCCACATCGAGCATGGAGTTGATATTCTGTTCGGCTGTAATTTTATCAATTGCCTTGATGCAAAGCTGTGTTGTTTCATGCAAGCCTGTTCCGAAAGCCATGCCCGGTTCAATGACGATAACCTGGACACCTTCTGCGGGTTCAAATTCGCTCCATGGTGTACGAATCGCAATGCGCGGTGAAACCTGAGCCGGCTTGAACCATGCTTTCCAGCCGTCTTTCCAGGTCTGATCATCAAAAGATTCAAGAGCTGTCGTCAATTCCACGCCGGCCTGACGCGCACGCTGTTCCACGGCGGTACGGACTTCGGCAGCTTCGACGGCCTGATCTTGTTCAAAATAGCACTGCAGGCGGCGCATACCGGCTTCAAGTTCTTTACCATCAAGCGTCGTGGCATCTTGTTCGTTGATGGTTGCCGCACCGAATGCATAAAGCGCCGCATAGAGATCTTGTTCAAAGAAATAGAGCTCGACATCGTCCTCGGACGGCATCGGATAAGTCATAGAAAGACGAAGCCAGGATTCTTCTGACATAATTACACCTTTTATCGCATCAAAATATTTAAACATGAGGAGGTTGGGGCGTTGCGGGGCAAAGCCCCGCATCGGGGGCAGGCGCGTATGCCGCCAGGCATAGCGCCGTAGGGGGCTTGGCCCCCTCCCAGAAAAAAATCAGGATTTTTTCAACGTTTTGCACGTCCCCGACATTCCACGCCTTCTGGCTGCGCCCTCTTACAATAAAATCACTGAAATGGCACGGAGGATTTCGTCGAAATGCCTGATTCAAAGCATGCCGGCAGATGAAAAATCACCTCATGACTTGACAACACATGCCGTTTTATTTTCAAAGGCACGTCTTTTTTGCGACCTGTACGCATTTTTGGAACGGAATCATGAAATTAAAATACGCTCTCATGTTGGCTGCAGCCCTTTGGATAAGCGCTTGCGATGGCACAGAAACCACATGCACCCCTGCCTGTACCGGCATACAATGCGGCGATGATGGATGCGGTGGGTCTTGCGGATTTTGTCCTGGCGGCTATCTGTGCACAGACGGCATCTGCACCCCTGCGACATGCATTCCAGACTGTACCGGTAAACAATGCGGTTCGGACGGATGCGGCGGCGCATGCGGCACCTGTCCATCCGGCACGTTCTGCAGTCATATGGACGGCATCTGCACCACAGAACAGTGCATACCTGACTGCACTGGCAAACAGTGCGGCTCGGACGGATGCGGCGGTGCATGTGGAATTTGCGGTACAGAAACCACATGCCAGCACGGCGTATGCACAGCCCTGAACACGCCATGCGTACCGGCATGCGACGGCAAAGTGTGCGGACCGGACGGATGCGGCGGTTCATGCGGCGTATGTGCTGAAAATACCGTCTGTGCCGGCGGCTTGTGCCTGCCTGCATGTGTTGCAGAATGTACAGGCAAAGTCTGTGGCGACGACGGATGCGGCGGCTCTTGCGGCACATGCCCTACGGGACAATCCTGCGCGCAAGGCACATGTACCCATCAATGCATCCCCAACTGCACCGGAAAAGTCTGCGGCGACGACGGATGCGGCGGTTCATGCGGAATATGCGGCCCCGGCCTGACATGCCAAAGCACCGGTCAATGCGTCGCCAACCGCGTCAAAGGCAGACTCATGCTCGAAACGCAAACCGTCTATTATGATGCCTATCAGCTCCCCAAACTTGACAAAAAAGTCGATAAACCCGGCGCACTGATTCCGATTTCCCTACGAAACAGCAACGGCACTGAAATTGCGCGAACAGTTGCAGCCTCCGACGGCACCTTTGAACTCACGCTGAACAGACCGCCTCAAGCCTCAGACTGGATTTCCATCGTTCCCACCTGGTCTGTTGCCAACAAAACCAAAATTGCAGTACTCGTTGCTTCCTCCAATCTCCCCTACAATGTCTGGTCTTGGTCTATCATGCTGACCGACTATGCCTCGGCAAATGACCTCGGGGATCTCAGCACAATCCGAATCACGATGAACCAAGGTTCGGGTGCACTTTATATCTATCAGCACCTCGTCAGGGCTTATGAAGAGCTTCTGACAAACGGATTTGTCAGCGAACTGGGCTCCTTAAAGTCCATGGGCGCTATTTGGAAACAAAACATGTATTGGCCGGATTGTGGCTCATGTTTCATCGATCTTCCTGTCGAAGTCGGCAACCTTAAACAGACTCTCGACACTCAAATGCGCATCGGCGGCCTCTCCGATGAAGAATCCGCATGGGGTTATCCGACGCTTCTGCATGAATTCGGCCATTATGTTCTCAAGCTTCGACGCGATGACAGCCGTGGTGGTACACATTACATGACAGGCACAAGCGAACCCAAACTGGCCTGGAGCGAGGGTTTTGCGACGTTTTATTATCTGATGGTAGACAGTATTCGAGAGAGAAAGCCGGTCACACAGTACTGGCGCGTACTCCAAAGCGGGAGCTACTGGCTAGATTATGCCCATCTTTTTGAATCGAGTGCTTTCGGCTCTATTCAAGCAGTCAGACCCAAATCAGATGATCCCAAAGGCATGAGGCAATATCTTGGGGAAGCCTGGATTACTTATGTTCTTTGGAATTACTGGGATGGCAAGGAAGTCTCTGATCCATCTTCACCAGCTGACGGCATTGCACTTGGCACAACCCCTGTATTCAGTGCCCTGGCTTCTGACAGATATCTCAAACCATTTGGGTACAATACCAAAGATGCCGACGGCAATTATCGGACTGTCACCGACGTCGATTTCGTCGATTTTATCGATGCACTGCTCTGCCAGCTGCAGGCAAAAAATGACACCCAAACTTTCCATCAAATCATTCAGTTCCTTATCAATGAAGGCTTCCCGTACGACAAATCCCCCGTGTGCACCAAAGAATCATGACAGCCTCATTTAATGTCCCATCTGCCCTTGTTCGTGTTCACCAGTGCATGTATTATCACGGACTTAAAGGCTCGGTGTACACGTTCGTTTGA
The DNA here is from genome assembly GCA_017629415.1 of Pseudomonadota bacterium. The sequence goes on from JAGBXG010000050.1 coordinate 3,315, forward strand.
GTGAGGCACTGCCTCACAATCTTTCAAAGTGCTGAGTTTTTGAAAATAAACTATCATTTATGGAGTTGGTATGTGGCCCCAATCATGGTTTGATATTCCTATTGCCGTTTTTGACCTTGAAACAACGGGGTTTGATCCTCAAACATGCCAAATCATCGAAATCGGTATTGTGCAATTTTATCGCGGCGAAATCATGAAGGTTCACAACTGGCTTATCGATCCCGAATGCCAGATTCCTCAAGAAATCGTGGATATCACCCATATTCAGCAATCCGATGTCGATGGACAGCCGAAATTCCGTGAAATCGTTCATGATGTGCTGGCTGCTTTTAAAGATCATGCCATTTGTGCCCATAACATCAGTTTTGACCGTGTTTTTCTGAGCCACAAACTGACAGAACTTGGGCTGTCCTGGCCTGCCGGCAATCCGATATTAGACACCCTCATCATTGCCAGCCATTTATATCCTAATCAGCAGAACAAACTTGGGATTTTGGCCGAACGTCTCGGGATTACGCTTGAAGGCGCACACCGTGCATGCAATGACGCAGAAGCCACCGGCAAAGTTCTCTATGCCATGCGCGAGCATCTGCCGCCTGATCTCGAAACCCTGATGCTTCTGCAGGCTCAATGGGAACGTGAATTCAACGAAAAACGCGCTTTTTGGAAGAATAAAAATAGCGGTGGCAGCAGTTTCAGCGCCTTGATGAATGATCAAACACCCCAAAATCGAAGCATTACCGCAGCCTTTGCCTACAGCACTGAACCCGATCCCTTTCGGGCTCTTTACGCCACTGTACCGGCAGCCAAACCTAGGGATAAATAAACATCTGGCCTCACCCCAACCCCTCTCCGTTGGAGAGGGGCTTATCGATTTGCTGCGCTCATCTGGCCTCACCCCAAACCCCTCTCCAACGGAGAGGAGCTTATGGATTTGCTACGGTCATCGTTTTTGACCTCTCTATCGCCCTTCGGGCGGTCTCTCCATAAATGGAGAGAAACCTGATTCGCTGCGCTCATCTGGCCTCACCCCAAACCCCTCTCCGTTGGAGAGGG
>JAGBXG010000402.1 GCA_017629415.1 Pseudomonadota bacterium
CATCCACATGGCTTCGACATAATCGCCGGCGAATCCCCAGTCGCGCTTGGCATTGAGGTTGCCCAGATAGAGACAATCCTGATTGCCCAACGCAATATGGGTTGCGGCCATGGTTATTTTTCTCGTGACAAAAGTTTCGCCACGTCTTGGACTTTCATGGTTGAAAAGAATGCCGTTACTGGCATGCATGCCATAAGCTTCGCGGTAATTGACGACAATCCAGTAAGCATAGAGTTTGGCGCAGGCATAGGGAGAACGCGGATAAAACGGCGTGGTTTCGCGCTGCGGCGTTTCCTGCACGAGACCGAACAGTTCGGAAGTTGAGGCTTGATAAAACCGAACCTTTTTCTCCATACCGAGGATACGGATGGCTTCCAGGAGGCGCAGTACGCCGACGGCATCGCTTTCAGCGGTATATTCCGGGCATTCGAATGATACGGCGACATGGCTTTGCGCCGCTAAATTATAAATCTCGTCCGGCTGAATTTTCTGAATCAGGCGCACCAGATTAGAAGTATCGGTCATGTCGGCGTAATGCATGTGAAAATGCGCGTTTTGGTCATGGGGATCACAGTACAAGTGATCGACGCGTTCGGTATTAAAGCTTGATGCCCGGCGTTTCAGGCCGTGAACATCGTATCCTTTTTGGAGCAAAAGTTCGGCAAGATAGGAGCCGTCTTGGCCGGTCACGCCTGAAATCAAAGCCGTTTTCATGAGTTTTCCTTATGTTTGTTAGGATTTTTGACGTGAAAAATCCGAAATTTTGTGTTGATGAGAAGATATGGAGACGTTTTTGAGCGCGTCTTACCGGCTTTTGAGCCGGTTACGTCGCGCAGCTTCGCTATGTGCCGAAGGCACATACGCTTCGCTCTATGTTTTTGCGATATTTAAGGTTGAAAACCGTATTTTAAGGTGTGCTCGGGGTGTTGCGGGGTGTCCCCGCAGAGGGGGTAGGCGCGTATGCCGTGACGGCATAGCGCCGAAGGGGGTATTGCCCCCTTTCAAACACATCAAATTCAGCGTTTATTCTTCGCCTGCGATCATAAAATCGAGCATGAGTGGCAGATATTCGTGATGATCGCGGTGCCATTGATCGCGTTTGGCGGCCAGGATGAGCCCGGAAGCATCCGAAGATTCGGAGAGCAGGATAAGGCGTGTTTGAAGATTGCGTTTAATAGCGGGATCCTGTTCTGTGAGAACGGCTTGCTGCAGGAACTGAATTTTCATGGAGATATCGTCATCATTGAGAAGGCCGGAAATCAGCATGGAAATATTGGGATCTGCGCCGGGTTTTTGCATTGCGCTTTGCAAGTAGGTGATGGCTTCGGAACGGCGTTCATCTTCGCTTCTGGGGCCGTCTTCAGGGTAGTATGAGATGTTATTGATGGCGATGGTGTAATCGTAATAGGGATCGAGCGGGAAGCGTTTGGAGCCCAGCCGGAGGTAGTGGTTTGAGGTTTCGACAGAACGTACGGAGATGTTTTCGGAGAAGAGAGAGGCGACTGCAGCCCATTGGTAGACGGCTTTGAAGTCGGGATCGAGTGCGAGCATGGCATCGGCGAAGTTTTCGGCGATATGGGCTTCATTTTTGAGATTATTGTATTGGAGTGCGCGAACCCAAATTAAATCGGCGAGAAATTCTTGCTGTCCCATGCTCATCCATATCAATGCGTTTGGGTTGGGCAGGATGCTGTATTCGTCGGCGCCCATATTTTTGGGAGGTTCAATTTGTGTTTGCTGTTCGCAGATATGTGCACAAATGAAGGCAATGAGCGCGATTGTGAGCAATATGAGTGCAGTATGTTGACGTTTTGTTGTTTTCATAGCGTCGAGATTTTATGGGGTTAAAAGTCGTTGGGATCGTAATGATATTCAGCGATTAAGTCTTTGACGGGTTTGAGTTCTCTGAATTCAGCGAACTCATCGAATCTCATTGCCGCGAGGAACATGTCTGGGTCTTCGGAAGCGACATATTTTGCGAGTGGCAAGGCTTCGATGAATTTTTGTTTTCGGACGTAGATGCGCATGAGTTGCAAGTTGAGGTCGACGGGATATTTGGCGAGCTGAATGCCTGTTTTGATAGATTGTTCGGCTTCGTCGATTTTTCCCTGTTCGATGTAGGCAAGGGCGAGGGTGTAATGGAATCTGTCGGACGAGGGGTCAATGACGAGTCCGGCTTTAAGGCATTCTACGGCTTTATCCAGTGCTCTCATTTCGATGAGTGCGCATCCTCTTGTCAGGAAGGCCATCGGTGAAGGATTTTTGACGTTGATGGCTCTGTCGAGATATTGCATGGCTTGTTCCATGTATCCCATATCGTAGAGCAGGCATCCGATGGTGACGGATGACTGTGTTTCGTCGTCTTCTTCTTCGGTGCTTTCGGCGAAGTATGCGTATGCAGCCATGGGCAGTGCATTGGCGGGCTGCATGTTATCGCAGTAGAATTTTCCGAGTGCGCCGGTATTTTCATCCGGGTAGAGTGCGAAGAGCAGTTCAGCGATTTGTCGTCTGAGCGGGAAAGTTTCTGGTGCAACCATTTGTGAGATGATGTGTACCATAAAGTCGCGCAGTGTGTAGATATTGTCTTGTGCAAGTGCCGAGCAGTAGGCATCTCGCAGGTTGCTGATTCGGGGAATGAATCGTTTGAAGAGCTGATAGCATTCGAAAGCTCCGGCTTTATCTTGCCGTGAGGTACGCTGCATGTGGCACGATGGAGATGGTTTTCGGCGTTTTCGGAGCGGATATCCGCTTTGGAATGCTGCGTAATGGTACATGGCTTCATCTTTGGGTTGGAAGACATATCTTTCAGGCCAAAGGAGCATTTGTGAGTCTTCGAATTCAGTGAGTGTTTCGACGGCCTCGAGTTTTTGTTCATTTTCGGCCGTTTGGGAGGCCACGGCATGCCATCCCGTGTTTTTGTACAGTTTATGTTCGTGTTCGAGACCGGATTCTATGGCTTTGAGTGCTTCTTCGTATTGTTCAACGCGGGCGTATGCTGAAGCCAGGAGGACGTAGAGTCTTGACATCCATGGGAATCGTCGGATCAGTTCTCGAATACGCCAGGTGACGAGATAGAGGGTGGCTGGGGTTACGCTTCTGACTTCGGCTTCTGCGCGGCTGATTTCTGGGTAGAGATTTTCGGCATGTTGGCGTGCCCAGATTTTGAATTGCTGCGTGAACAGGTGATGTTTGGCATTGAGATGGAAGTTGATATCGACGATGGATGTGCTGATATTTTGATACCATGCGGTGTATTGTTCGAGGCTTTCGGCCAAATCGTCGACGGTTTCAATGGCGGCTTCTGGGTTTTCATAGAAGTCCAGCAGAGGTTTGCTGATTTCCTTATGTTTTTGGTTTTCTTCGTTTTTGCAGTTGTTTTGTTTTTTTGCGGCATTTGGCTGGAGTTCTGCCAAAGCTTTAAATTTGGCGAATTTTCGGTATGGGTGGCTGACAAGCGGTGTCAGCAGGGTATTATCTTTTGTTTCTTTCCAGGTTTCAATCAAGTTTATGGCATGATTGTAGAAGTATTCTGCGAGGTTATGGCATGAGATAAGGTTGCATGAGATGGGTCGTTCGAGGGCCTCTGCATCGCGGAGAAAGGCGGGGAATTTTTGTGTTCCGATAAGGATTGAGGATGCGAAAAGCGGTGCTTTGGGAAATTGCAGGCCATCGAGTCCGAGGACACCTGATTCGCCAAGTATTTTAAGGTGATCCCAAAACTCGGTTTGTGGGAGAGCCAGCTGGATCATATGTTCGGCGTTGGGTGTGATGGAAAGGATGAGATTTTCCCGGAGACGTTTTTCGCCGTGCAAGGCTTGCAGGAATTTTTCGAATTGCTGGAAAGCTTTTTGTTGTGTTTTCGGGGGAGCCGATTGGATGCCTGTATTTTGTGGATGGATGTTTTGGCAAGAGAGCATCCATGCTTTCAGATATTTTCCGTAATTGGCGGTATTGAGTCTTTCTGCAGGTTGTTTGGCAGGTGCCATAAAACGTCTGAAAGCCGTGCCATCGATAGCGAACGGCAATGGTGCAAATCCGCCCAGTGCTTCGTCCGGGGTGGCAGCGCAGACTTGTGCGATGTCGCTGTTGGCGGCGAGAATTTCGGGCGTATTGATTTGTTGTTTATTGTTTTCAAAGAGGGATTTAAGAAGCAGTGCGAACTGATCGGCAGGCTGATGCGGGATATTTTCTGTTTCTGGCTGTATGTGATGGAGTTCAACGATTTTTTTAAGATATGGCCAGGTTGTAAAGTTTGATCTGAATTGCTGTGAGCCTGTTTCCCAAAGTTCTTCAAATGAATTTGTAGATTTTTGGATTTGATACCAGGTCAGCCAAACGTCGTAATCAGCCCAGAGTTCGCAGATAAAGTCTTCCTGTTGTTCTTTGGGGACTTGTATATTGAGGCAAGTTTCGAAGAGCTGAATGGGTTCGAGGACTGGTGGTTGTACAAAGGTTCTTCTGATATCTGAATTTTGGAGATTGAGCAGGGCAGTCTGAAGGTCATCAATCCATTCTTCTTTGTTGGGTGGTGTGATGATTTCGCCGGACATGATTTTATCGATGACAGAGATTTCGTCATGTCCTTTAATCTGAATGATTTTTTGGTGGAAGTTTTCGAGATTGATGTAGGCTTTATCTGAGATTTCGGCAAATTTGTGCATTTCATTGACGATGATATTGGCCATGTCTTGCACGCGAGGATCTTCAGCTTGTTCAAAGAGTCTCAAAAATGCGTGAATTTCGAAGAACATACCATGCCAGGTCATGAGTCTTGCGATGACGCAGTACATGACAGTTTCTTCGGGATAGATGACGCGATTGCAGCAGACAGTCAGATATTGCGCTGTCAGTACGAAACATTTGATATGTTTGGCGTAAATCAGGTTGATATCTTCCTGATATGAGATAGAAGCGAGGGTGGCCAGCAGATGAAAGAGGACTTTGCTGGCTTCATCATGGCATGGTTTAAGCGTTTTTAGGCGTGTCAGAAATTCTGGCGTTTGCAGGATTCCTGGAGTTTTGATGACATCGCAGACGAGCGTGAGATATCTTGCGGCCATGAGTTCTTCGCCGCGCCATTTGTTTCCGGTATTTTTGGGGTAGAGTTCGAGGACATTTCTGGCTTGTTCGAATTTTCCGAGAGCCATGAGTCCTCTTGCGAGATTGAGGTAGACGTTTGCGACTTCGGTACCTGCGACAACGGCGGCGGCATAGTATGGGAGTGCCTGGAAAGTTTTTCCTTTTTCTATGATTCGGATATCGCCGAGGCAAGACCATGCGAACCAGTTGATGGGGTCATAGGCGACGAGGCATTGGAAGAGTCTGAAGGCATCTTCCATGCGTTCCTGTTCGATGTAGAGGACGCCGAGGCTCATGAGAGAGCGTCTGTAATCAGGGCTGACGGTGAGCACTTGTTCGTGCAGCATCATGGCTTTAGGGATATCGTTGAGTTCGACGCTGACATCAGCGAGTATGGACATGACGAGGACATTTTCGGGGAAGAGTGAGCTGGCGCGCACGAGGTCTGCCTGAGCATGTTCATATTGATTGAGCTGGATATAAGCGATTCCGCGCAGGAGATGGAATTCGAAGCTGTTGGGGTCTTCTTCGATGACTTTGGCAAGTTCTGCGAATCCATGTTTTTTTCGTCCGTCGATGAGTTCAAAGAAGGCTTTGTATCCTCGCATGCGCAAATTTTGCATATCATGTCTGCAATCGCATGCTTCTGTCCATTTTTCGATGGCTTCTTCGTAGTCATTACAGGCGAGTGACAGGAGTACCAATTCAAGCAGGAGCTCAATTTTTTCGTCATCATCGAGTGGCATGAGGAGCATTTCCATGATTTTGGCGACGCCTTCTGTGACGTTTCCGAGGTAAATGCTTTTACGAAGTTCTGCGATAATTTTTTTAAAGCATGATTCTGTCATGTTGTCATCCTATTCCATGGAACACATGAATCTTTTTGGGAAGCTTTTGAGCATTTCGAAAGCCCCCGGCCATAACAGCCTGCAAGGGGCAACCATTCAGCGTACCATTTTTTACAGCAAGATTAAATTAAATACGACACAAAATATAGAAAATACATAACAATAGGTTATATATTGTGAGACATGTATACTTGCATGTATACATAATATTGATAATGTGTGTATGGAATGTATATATTAAAAGTTAATATATACAACTAAAGATAATACTCTAGAAAAACGCTGACGCATTCATTCTAAAATATGAGTTACAAGGTGAGCAGGCTGATGTTGCGGGCTTTGCACTCAACGAAAGATAGAATCGTCGCTATGCCCCTTTTGGGGCATACGCGCCGTTTGCGCCGGGCTATGGGCTTTGCCCATACACCCGGCGGATAGTTTGGGGGCAAAGCCATGCTGTGATCGTTTGATGCATTATGCCTTCATATTATTTCTTTTTTCTTTTGGGGGTCGGCTTATATTGTGAAAGTTCTAATCCTGTGCATGCTTTCTGAAATCCTAATAAATCATAAGTAATCGTTTCGCCAGTTGTTGGCACTTCAATGGTAACACTATAAGAGGATAGAAATTTAGAAAGTAATTTTTTTTCAGAATTGAGAAATATCTTCGCCAATGAATCTGTGCTGCCTGAAAACGATATCGTCATAATCGGTTCATCATTGAATTTTAATCGGATGCGTTTACTTCTGAAGAAATCAATATGTGCCCATTGAACGCCGTCTGATATCAGCATGATTTCAGGAGTTTTGTTGTTTTTCTGTCGAATGACCATGACAGGTTGTTCTTTTTCTTTTAAGCTTAACTTAGATGTAACTTCATCTAAGGTTACGCCCGAGCAATATCGTACCACAGTCCCATCGAATGTATTGACCTTTTCTTCATAATGCCAGAGTTCCTGACTGACATTATCCATTTGGGCAATACATGTTCCCAATTGCTTGATATCGTATTCAAAAGTATTGATAATTTGATCGTCCGACGTGAGTGTCATTATTTTTAAATTTTTGTGCTGAGATAATTTCTGATACTGTTCCTCTGTGATATGCAATAGAACTGAATCCTTCTTCTTCTTCTCAAATTTAATATTTTCGGGTTCCAAGTCATCAAATTGCATGCTTATTTTATCTGTCGTTGCCGCAATAGGATGGTGAAACATGATAATCATGGGAGCGATAGCTCTGTCACGGAAAATATTTATGTTAGGGTTGTCAGAAAAACTGTGTATCTCATGAAAATTACTGAGAGTACCCCAGCAAAGTCCTCGCGGAAACGAACGATCTGGAGATTCAAAATGCCAATTTTCTATTTCTTTGAGTCGATTATCTATAAATTCTTTGGCTTTTGAAAAATTTGTATAATTTTGTATATTGTTAATCTCCTGTTTTGTAAAATGCTTTTGATATTTATCAAGCCTTGTTTTGATGTCGTTTTTTTCTTTTTCAGTCATGCCAAACACGGTTTTAACAGCAGGCTGTGGTTTAACAGGTTCCGGCTGTTCTACAGCAACTTCTGTTTTGGCGTTTTCCAAAACTTTATCTTGAACGGGGGCAGGTTCCTGTTTTGAACACCCCAATATAAAACTGATGATAAAGCAGAATATGACGAACATTCTGCTTTCGTGGTTTGAATGATGATGAATTCTATATAATTTATGGCTCATAACAGCTTCCTATCAATTCAAATACTGATGGATGACTTTTTTGCTCTCGTCTGCCTCACGAAAAGCCCAAAATTTGCAGGATTCCAAAGGGGCTTGAGCCCCTTTGGCAGGATTCCAAAGGGCAGCGCCCTTGGTGGGGTCCGGGGCGAAGCCCCTTTTTGCGCGACAGAATGGCGCGCTTTCTTCGTCAGCTGCGTCATTCCAGTCGGTCACGTGCGCCAGCACGCTCCCTCCTTTCATGCCTTGCTTTCTCGAAA
>JAGBXG010000403.1 GCA_017629415.1 Pseudomonadota bacterium
ATCAAACTCTCCAGTTTGATCTGATTATTTATACGGCGAGAAACTCGCCGCTCATTTTTTGACGTCGGATGCTTTGCATCCTAGAAACCGTTCAACGAACAGCTTCTTTTTTATTGGCTCGCACTATTGCTTAATTTCTCTCTCATTTTCGGTTTTCATCGTTGCCGCAGGCTTTTTTCTCAGCCCGTCAGCGAGGGCGGCTTATACGCGTGTAGGTCTGGGTGCGCAAGTTTTTTTTTGAAAAAAAATAAAAAATAATCGTCACAATGGATTTCTGCTTGGCATCACACGGGGTGAAAACTTCGCATGCCTATCGCATGCCCTTCCAAAGGAGATTGTTATGTCCACGATGGATCATCTCACTCTTAAACTGATGTCAGATCCCATTGTTTTCGCCGATGCCTTTAATCTGCTGCTTTACAATGGAAAACAAATCATTCGACCACATCATTTGAAAAACAATGAAAAGCTGCTTCAGCTACTCAAAGAAAATATTCCACTTGATGAACCCAAGCCGATGCTGCAACCTATCGCGGATATCGTGCCGGATGATCCAAATCTCGTTTTCAACACCCAAAACAACAAAACACAGTTTTCAATCAAACGCATGCGAGATATCTTAAAACAATGTGTTTGGATGACAGACAATCAGACGCATTATTTTATTTTGGGTATCGAAAACCAGACTGACGTTCATTATCTGATGCCTGTTCGAACCATGCTGTATGATGCGCTGGGGTATGACCGACAAATCTCCGAAATTCAGGCCAAACTCCGAAAAGCAGGTTCGATGAGTTCACTGATTCATGGAGCACCCAAAAACACAAAACTGCATGGCATTATCACCCTTGTTTGCTACTTTGGACTCAAACGCTGGGATGGTCCACGCAACCTTCATGAATTGCTTGATATCAAAGACAAACGATTGCTCAAATTCATTCCCAATTATTTTATCAATTTGCTCGAACCATATGGCTTATCGCCACGTAAAATTGCTAAACTTCAGTCAGAACTCGGCGCACTTTATGCGTGCTACCAGGCTTATGACAAACAGGAACTTGAAACTTTTATACAAACTGACAAAAGACTGAAAACGCTTTCACTGACAACGACAAATATCATTAACCATCGCTTCAATCTTGAAATCAATACGGAGGAACTCGCTATGTCAAACAACAACGATGTATGCCAGGTCATGCAAAGATACTACAAAAAGCTTTACAACGATGGCTATGCCAAAGCGCAAGAAGATATGAAAGCAGAATTTCATCTCACACTTATCGATGCAAAAAGGGAGGTTGATGACGCAAAAAGGGAGGTTGATGACGCAAAAAGGGAGGCTCTTCAATCTAAACATCTTGCCGCACAAAGACTTATCCAACGCAATATCATGACATACCAAGAAATTGCGGATGTCCTTTCACTGCCAGTGGATGTTGTAGAATCTTTAGCAAAAGATAAACATGCTTAACCATCGCTTCAATCTTGAAATCAATACTGAGGAACGCGCTATGTCAAACAACAACAATGTATGCCAGGTCATGCAAAGATACTACAAAAAGCTTTACAACGATGGCTATGCCAAGGCGCAGGAAGATATGAAAGCAGAATTACATCTCACACTTATCGATGCTAACGGGAGGCTGATAACGCAAAAAGAGAGCTCTTCAATCCAAGTATTGTACTGCTCAAAAACAACGTAATATCCCATCAAGAGATTGCAGACTTTCTTTCACTCTCACTTGAGGCCATTGAATCACTTGCAAAAGACTTAGAAAAGTTCTGAATTGGGCTGAATTGGGGCGTTGCGGGGCAACAGCCCCGCATTGGGGGTAGGCGCGTATTTGCGCAGCAAATAGCGCCGTAGGGGGCTCGCCCCCTCAAATAAAAGATATGATTCAGACATTGCTTAGCGCATCGCGTATGATTCCAAGCCAAGCGTCTGGTCAATCAAACGTAAGAATTCATCGGTTAAATTCACGCGATATGGCAAACGCAAATCGGCATCGACTGCCCCTGTCTCATACTTGATATAAGCATGTGTTGTGCCCTGATATATCGGATTTGAAAGAATAGAATGTAAAGTTTCAACATCCTCAGGTTTATGTTCATCTGTCAGTTTGAATTGAATATGCGTAATACGACGGGCACGCACATCGCTGACGAAGTCCACAAAATCGACCATGATTTCGGGCTGTCTATTATCGGTCTCGCCATCATTATCGCCTTCAAACTTAAGTCTACCGGTCAAAATCACGGGATTGTCACCCGCAAATTTATCTTCGCCGATTTTCTCAAGCGATTTCTGGAAACAAATGAACTTCACCTGACCGCTGAAATCTTCAATAGCCCCGGAAGCCATGCGAGAACCCGATTTCGTCGTACGTACACTCGCACCTTTATACATGCCGCAAATCGACACGCGAGTCCCTTCAGCTACATTGAGCAACGCATTCGTCTCATGCGTTGAAAACATCTTGATTTCTTGACGATAATGATCGAGCGGATGCCCAGAAACAAAATATCCAATCAAACGAAATTCATTCTCCAGAACCGTTTCTTCCGGCCAGGGCGTGGCAGCCGTATATTTGTCATCAAGACTGGCGGCTTCTTTCGGTGCCTGTGCCGAAAATAACGAAAACAACGAAGTCTGCCCTGCGGATTTGTCTTCACGATGTTGCTTGCTACGATCAAGGGCCGTCTGAATACTGGCAAACATCGAAGCTCGAGCCGCACCAATATCGCCAATATGACGAAGCTTGCCGGGCCAAAGGCTGTCAAATGCCCCAGACATCACAAGAGCTTCCAAAACTTTCTTATTCACGCGAGAATCCACGCGATTACAGAAGTCGAACATGCTCTTAAACGGTCCGTCCTTCTCTCTCGTGGCAAAAACACTTTCTAAAGCCGCCTCGCCGACCCCTTTAATCCCGGCAAGACCAAACAATACGCGCCCATCGACAACACTAAAGCGCAGCGCAGAACGATTGACATCGGGCGGAAGCACTTTAATCCCATTGGCGCGCGCGTCATTAATCGTGCGAATGACTTTATCGGGCTTATCCTGGTCGCATGTCATCAAAGCGGCATACAATTCCACGGGATAATATTTCTTGAGGTATGCGGTTTGATACGTAATCAACGCATAAGCCGCCGAGTGACTTTTGTTAAAACCGTAACCCGCGAATTTCTCAATCAAATCAAAGATTTCACCGGCTCGCGTGCCATCAATATTATTCTTAATCGCGCCTTCGACAAAAATACCACGCTGTTTGGCCATTTCTTCGGGCTTTTTCTTACCCATGGCGCGTCTCATGATGTCAGCGCCGCCCAGCGAATAACCGCTCATTATCTGCGCGGCCTGCATGACTTGCTCCTGATAAACGAAAACGCCGTAAGTCTCTTTCAAAATGCCGGACAAACATTCATGCGGATATTCAATTTCACGCCGTCCATGTTTACAGTCGACAAACTGATCGAGCATGCCGGACCCCATCGGACCCGGACGGAACAAAGCTACCGCTGCAATGACATCTTCAAAACAGTCGGGCTTGATTTGCATCATCAGCTTGGTAAAGCCCGGCGATTCAATCTGGAAAATACCCGTCGTATTCCCCGAAGTAATCAGACGATAAACGGCTTTATCATCGAGCGGTACCGTACTGATATCCAGCGGTTCCTGCCCTTTAGAAGCGCGCGTCTGATTGACATATTCCATGGCTGTCTGCAAAACCGTCAGTGTCTTGAGCCCCAAGAAGTCGAATTTGACGAGCCCCGCCTGTTCAACTTCAGCCTTGGCATACTGCGCTACAATTTCGCCGTTTTTCCCCCTAAAAATCGGCACATAATCCCACAAAGGCCCTTCACTGATGACGATACCGGCGGCATGCATGCCCGTCTGACAGAACAAATCCTCGACCTGAATGGCGGTATCATACATTTCTTTCACGCGAGCGTCTGTTTCATAAATCTCTTTCAGCTTGGGCTCGTCATCCAAGGCTTTTTTCAGCGTAATTTTCAAATCCTCAGGCACAAGTTTGCACAATGCCGCAGTCTCGGACGGGAAAAAATTCATGACACGCCCGACGCCCTTAATTGCAGCCTTTGCTTTCAATGCACCGAACGTCGCAATCTGCGCCACATTGTTCACGCCATAAAGTTCGGTGACGTATTTGATGACCTCCCCGCGACGATCCATGCAAAAGTCGACGTCAAAGTCGGGCATGCTGACGCGCTCGGGATTCAAAAAACGTTCAAACAGCAACGAAAACGGCAACGGATCGAGGTCTGTAATCGTCATCGAATAGGCGACCAAAGAACCGGCACCCGAACCACGTCCCGGACCCACCGGAATCCCATTGCGTTTCGCCCAATTAATGAAGTCCCAAACGATCAAAAAGTACCCCGGAAAATCCATCTGCGTAATAACGCCAATCTCGCGTTCCAGACGTTCCCAATAAACTTTTTCATCCACTTCCTTGCCGACAGCCTTAAACGACGCCAATCGCGCCTCAAGCCCTGTCCGCGCCACCTCTTTAAAATACTCATGAATCCCGGTCTTGACGTCCTCAATTCCACGTTCTTCCACAAACGTATGAGGCACCTTATATTGCGGCAAATAAATCGGACCCAGACTGACCGGACAATCAACTTCCTCGGCAATCTTGACAGTGTTTTCACACGCTTCCGGCACATCCGCAAACGCCGCATACATCTCTTCATCGGTTTTCACATAGAAATCATCGACGACATATTCGCGCAACACATCGGGATCAATCTTTTTATCCAGCGACATACACACCAGACACGCATGCGCAAACGCTTCTTCCCGCTTCATATAATGACAGTCATTCGTGGCCACCAGCGGCAACTCCCAGGCCTTCGCATGCGCCTTGTAATACGCATTGACCTTCTTTTGCGCCTCAAACGAATTGTCCATCATCTCCAAATAAAATTGCCCAGGCTCAAACGTCTCACGCATCATCCGCATGACGCCATCCACATCTCCGCCCCTCAAAATCATCTGCGGAAGCTCGCCACCCAAATCGCCACTCAAAATCGTCAGACCCTCAGCACGATCCTTCAGCCACTCAAATTTAACCGTCCCAAAACCGCGCAGACTGTCATAATTCTCAATGTTCGCCTTCGACAGCAAATCCAGCGCATTCCGATACCCCTGCAACGTCCGGCAAATCGCCGTTAAATGATAAAGCTTATCCGGACTGTCGGGATGTACATGATCAATATTCAACTCACAGCCCAATATCGGCTTCACACCCGTCCCCTTGGATTTGTTGATAAAATCTACCGCACCATGCATCACACCATGATCCGTTATCGCCACCGCCTTGACCTCGCGCTGCGCAATCTCCGAAAAAAGCGGCTTCAAACGAATCGCACCATCATAAATGCTATACTGCGTATGAAGATGAAGATGAACAAACCCTGACATGAACCCTCCTAAAAGCCGGAAGAAAATCCCCTCAACGTGACACACATATCA
>JAGBXG010000404.1 GCA_017629415.1 Pseudomonadota bacterium
CGGACTTGGCGACGCCCTCGACTTCATGCCCGAAACCGCTGAAGGCGATGCTTTCGGAACCGGCGCAGGCTTCGGCGCAGGTCTCAGCGGCATCGGCATTGCCGGCGGCGGAGGCGGAGGCGGCGGTTACGGCTCCGGCATCGGCGGCATGGGCGGCGGCGGAAAAGGCGGCGGCTCCGGAAAAATGAAAGGTCCTAAAAAGTCCGGACTCAAACAAAAACCCAAACTCGCCATGGATGCCCCTAAACAAGGCGCTTTCTGCAAAGAATCCAACATCCGCGATGTCGTCCAAAAACGCGCCAATGCCCTCCGAAACTGCTACGAACAACAACTGCTCGCCAATCCCGAACTATCCGGCAAAATCATCGTCTTCTGGAAAATCGGCTTAGACGGCAAAGTCACCGACGCCTCCATCAAATCCACAACGATGAACAACAACCGCGTCGAATCCTGCCTCACACAAACCGTCCGACGACTCCGATTCGATAAACCAGACGGCGGCATCTGCGTCGTCGAATTCCCATTCATCTTCACGTCCACACAATAATTTTTCTTGCTTTTAAAAGCCAGCCTAGTGCCGAAAACGGCACTACGGCCGGCCAAAGCGCCTATGGCTACCGCCATACGGCGCTTTTTTTCTATGCCTCACTTCGCTTATTATCACTCCCCATCGGGATTTCCTGTAACGATGTTCTCAACCCTAAACCATTCAATAACACTGCAAACAGCTTGGCATAACGTGTTTCTTTCACTTGCTTTTTGATAGCTTCAAGCTGATGCTGCCATGCCTCAATATCCTCTTTTTCTCTCGTTTCCGCAAGCACGTGCCATGCCTGAGACAAAGCAGTGCAAAAAATAGAATCCAGATTTTTGCTTTCAGAATTGTCCAAAACTAAATGCCACACCTTTTCTATCCATGAATAAGGTTCTAATGTCTGTTCTAATATTTCCGTCAATACATTGATACAATATTCATCATCAGGATTGATACAAAGTAATAAACCATAGATATCCAAAGATTTTTCTATATCGTGAAGTTTATAGAACAAAACATCGGCATATTCTCTCAAAGTATGCGAAGCATGCCCGGACATCGGTTTGGAATGATAAGATGCAAGCATACTTTCAATACATGTCGTTTCCGGATCCAGCTGCAAATGGAAAGCTAGTTCTTCACGAAGCAATGACAGCAACTCATGCCATTCATCATGAGCACGGCAAATACCTTTATATTGCTCTAAAACAGCCAGTTTATCGATATGCTCGCGTTGCCGGAGCATCATCCTCAACGTACGTTTTGCCGCATCACGCTTGTCATGCTCCATGTAAATCCCCGATAAACGCAGCAAATGCTGTGCTAATGCCTTTGAATTGGGTTTCAGAAGACCGGTGATCTGTTCAAGCGTTTCTACAGCGTCATCGATTTGATGCGTCTCAATATAAATTTGAGCAAGCAGCTGAAGTGCAGATTCATTCGCAGGATAATGGGCAAGCATCCGTTTGAGCGTATGAATGGCCAGCTCCGTTTCTTTGAGATGTTCATACCGAATTTGAGCCAATCGGATTTCATATCTTCTTTTTTCTTCTGCAATCGTCAAAATCTCACATTTCTTTTGATAAACTTCAGCAAGCTCGCGATACCTCTTCAACGACTGATATATTAACTCTAAAGCATTCAATGTCTGCTCGCCATGGGCAACCTCATGGCTCAGTTTGCAAGCTCGTTCGAGATACTTTTGAGCTGTATTCACATCATGCTCATCATATAAATAAATACATCCGATTTCCTGCAATACCCGAGGCGGCTGTTCCGATTCAGGCATTTGATCAATCACGCGCAGCAATTTGTTCAACAATGCCTGAGTATTGCCGTGCAAGCGTGCCGCCATAATTTGTTCTTCAACAGGACGTTGACTGTCCGAAAACACATCCTCCCCTGTGGTATGCACCAGTTCCTCAGAAACAGCATTTTCAGCAGGATCCTCCACACTTGATGTCAGCAAAGACAAAGCAGATGACGGCACCGAAAGCCAGTCAGACAATGAACCTGCGGATTGACTGACATCTACAAAAGGCATGGGATGCAAACCGCCCAAGCCTGGACTCGTATGCATACCCCAAAAAGCTTCATCGGGCATTTCGTTCACAGCAGAAACAGAGCGCGATGTCAAAACAACGGAAGCTAACCGGGAAATATGATCTGCTTTCGGCAATTCGGTATGCATATCACCATACCCCAGGCGAAGCGTCTGAGGCATATCTGCTTTACCCACAGGATTAATCGGACTGCAAAGCTGCGCTTCATCATACAAGTTTTGAGCGAGCTTGTGATTCCCAAGCTTTTCCTGAATCTCACTGGCTTCAAGCAATATACTCCGCCGCGTTTGCAAATCTGTCGTGACTTTAGCCAATTTTTCAAGAACTGCGGCCAATTCAAAAGTCTGTCCGGTTTTTCTCAAATAATGGCGAAGCTCGAGCAAAATCGGCAACTGATTCGGATAACGTGCATTGGTTTTACGAAGAACTTCGACAATCATGCCCACATCCGCATGAACAGATTCACAAAGCCTTACGTATTCAAGTGTCGGTTCAACACATTCAGATGCAGGCAAAGCATCGATCAATGCCATCATCAATGTCATCTGCTCTTTTTTCTGCCCGCGTCTGCGGCATCGATCGATTTCTGCACTGATCACGCGCGGATCCAGCGCACCGATTTGCTGTGCTCGCGTTAAATGTTTTAAGGCATCTGTTTCACGATGAAGCTCGCGATCATAGATATTGTGCAATGTCAGGCGAATAGAAATCTCATCATTGACCGATAAATTTGCACCATTCGTTCCTAAAAAATCTTCGCAGCACTGTGCCATCTCATGAAAATAACGCATACTTTCAAGATCTTTAAGATAACGGGCCAAAACATGTACCGCATTGGGCTCAAGCCGAAGATGTTCGCGATAAATCAGGCAACGCTGAGGTGCACGATCCATCCCATCCAAAAGCCGTTCAAGCGTCTGAGCTGTTCGAACCGCACGTCCATGACTTTGCGCTAATATATGACCGTTTTCTGCAGTCGGCATGGCACCATAGCGTGTTCTGGCCAATTCCCAGGCATGAAGTAAAAATCCAAAACAATAATGCCAGGTTTCTGCGGCTTCTTCAGGACGATCCGAATCCTCAAGACATTGTGCCAATATCTCCAAAGTTGCACCATGTGTCGGCTCTACCTCAAGAACTTGCGTGCATACATCCATGATTTTCTGCATGGGTTCATTGTGTTCAAGCATCACCTGAGCAAGATGATATCCAAAGGCGGCAATATCACCCCCGCGAGTGGCCTGCTTCATCCATTGCTTCAAACATTGGATGGCCATGCCGGAATATTGGGCATGATGGTAAGCCAGGGCAAAAGCAATCAGCTCGCGGATGCTGCCATGCTGCAAAACCAGACTTTTCATGGCATCTAGCCGCCGCACAGCCAAAGAATACATCATCAGACTGCCTGAAAGCGTCTCCACTGTCTCCAGCCCCAAACGAATCAGACGATGTGGACAGAAAGTACTGACGTTCATCTGACGCTGAAGAAGTGCCAACACCAGGGTGTCACTTTGCTCACGGCGGTAAATATCTGCCAGCATCTTCAAGACAAGTGCAGAAGCATGTTCTGATGATGCCAACCCTAACACCTGAAGTTTGATATCATCTGAAAATTCGGGACCCCAGACATAAACCATATACAGCAATGCCACATATACCGCGTGCGGCAATGTCTTTTCCGCTTCCTCAAGTGCCTCCAAAACCAAAGATGAATTCAGGTCTTTATTCCCTACACACTCATGAAGCCGCCTGACAGCCCCATATCCTTCTGCATCACCTAAAATTTTGGCTGCATTTTGCGCGATATTTTTCCGATAACAGCCATTGCTGCCAGACTGAGCAAAAGCGGTCACTTCAGGCATCGCCAAACCACTCAAGGATATGCCTTCAGCCTGTGCCCCGATTTTTTCTAAAGGCTGCTCTATCTCATCGGCCTGATAATCAAACCACAAAGCCTCTGAATCCAACTGAACCGAAGTTTTACCGCATGCAATCAAAGGCACACGGCGATTCTCCGAAGCCACCATCAGCTTCATGATCCATTCTGTCATCTGAAGGCGAATCTCAAATTGAGAAACATCCATTCCTAAACTTAATGGCTGATGACCACACTTTAAAAGCGCATTTTCTAAATATACCAAGTGATCACGACATAAGTCCAGGGGATCACGTTCACATTGCCCCAAATGAAAAATGCGCTCAAGCTTTAAACAAAGCCAGCCATCGTCTTGCAAATGCCAATGCCAGGCAAGAACAAGCATTTGCCTGATGGCCTCGAAATGCACATGAAACCATAAAAATGAGCCATCAACGGCAGCCAATGAAAGCAAATGAGGCAAAGCTCTGTTTTGTGAATACGTCCAGACGCGTTCAAACACCTGATCTAAAATACCGGCTGCAAATCTCATCCGAAGATTCAAAAGCCGGCCATTGCCGCCAGGATTTACTGCTATGCTCAAACGTTCGATAAAGAGCTGACTGGACAAAGCCTGGTTACGAACGACTTCGCAACGCTGACCGCCCAAATGCTCTGTTACATACGCCAAACTTTCAGCAATCAAAGTCATGAGCATACCTCAAAACGCCTCAAAATGGCGAAGCGTATAACGGCGAAGCCGGCATAGCGAAGCCGATATCCAAACGGCGAAGCGTATGACGGCGAAGCCGGCATAGCGAAGCCGATATCCAAACGGCGAAGCGTATGACGGCGAAGCCGGCATAGCGAAGCAGAACGGGCGCATGCGCCAAAGCGCAAAGCCCGGCACAATTAATCATCATCTGCAAGACCGCCAGACGGAGATTCGTATTTTTTAATCTTTTTGTGCAAATTGGTACGCTCAATCCCCAAAATATCGGCGGCCTTGGAGAAGCTTTGCCCCGTCATTTTCAGGGTCTCGCGGATAAAGGCATGCTCGGCCATGGCACGGAATTCACGAAGCGTCACAGTACCCGGACGTATTGCCGAAAGATGGCTCAGGAAATCGTCATCGTCGCTGCTCGCATCTGCCGCAACAGCCGGCACGCTTGCGGACTGAATCGCCGGTGTATTCGGTGCCTGGGATTCGGCCATATCCAGCAAATCTTCAGGAAGATCAGCCACCGTCACAATATCCTGACACATAATCACAAAACGTTCGCAAAGATTATGCAGTTCACGGATATTGCCAGGATACGGATATTTGCAAAGCGCATCCATCGCGCGCTCGCTGACCGTCAGCGGCTGACGACCATACTCCCCGGCAATTTGAGACAAAAAGGCATTAATCAGCAAAGGCACATCGGCCAAACGATCGCGAAGCGGCGGAACCTCGATTGGAACCACGTTTAAACGGAAATAAAGATCTTCGCGGAACGTCCCTTCAGCAACCGCTTTCTTTAAATCCTTGTTCGTTGCCGCAATCACACGGACATCGACAAACGACAGTTTTTCACCGCCGACGCGCGTAAATTCGCCATTTTGTAAAACGCGCAACACTTTTGCCTGTGCAGCCAACGACATATCCCCCACTTCATCGAGAAAAATAGTGCCGCCGTCCGCCATTTCAAAAAGACCGCGTTTCTTTACGGCTGCGCCCGTAAATGAGCCTTTTTCATGCCCAAAAAGTTCGCTTTCAATCAACTCGGAAGGAATCGCAGAACAGTTCACTTTGACAAACGAACGCTTGGCACGATCGCTCAGTGCATGAATCGAACGCGCTACCAAATCCTTGCCCACGCCTGATTCACCTAAAATCAATACCTTGCCTTTTGTCGGAGCTACCACAGATACAGCCTTGCGGATCTTCTGCATCGCAGGACTTTCACCAATCATGCCGCAATAACGCGCATCCGAATTTTCAAGACTTTCAACCTTCTGCGTCAAAAATCGACGTTCACCGGCATTACGAACCGTTAAAAGCAAACGCTCACGATCCAGC
>JAGBXG010000405.1 GCA_017629415.1 Pseudomonadota bacterium
CGCCCTAAGCTGCTATCACCAGGTTCATCGTCCCAGCTGTATTTGCGGCGACCGCTAGAAACACGGGCATTATCAACACTTGAGGCTTCTGCAGAGGACGAAGCACAGCCCAAGCTGCTCTCAGCGTATTCAGAATCTTCATCCCACGCATAACGATGTTTCGAGACAGCAGCAACATCTATATATGAACTTGATGCATCATCTTCGTAGGATGTGTCGATAACATGAAACACATCGATATCTGCTCTTTTGAGCCCAGAAATATCTGAAAGACGTTCCCAAGCATCATTTTCATGATTCCCAATACTGCGAACCGTTAACGGTGTTCTATTTTGATATTTATCAACGCTTACAGCTGCGTAAAAATGCTTTGCATCACATGCAGAAACGTCATCGATGACGCCGTTGCAAGAATGATCAATCACAAATCGTGTTCCGCTGCCCAGGTCTTCGCCAGTTTGAAACTGATAAAATGCCTCTAATTCATCCTCAGACCACGCCGGTTTTTCGGAAAACCGATAAAGTTCAATCTTTTGAACATGTGATTCATCGAGAATACCAAATTCCAGCGAAAGGCAATTTTTCTTAAAAATTTCTTCAAACTGAAGATAGTGTACCCGTCTGTTGCTGTGTTTGAGCTCCCGATTGCCCCACAAAATTGCATCATCCTGATATACAGCTTGATAATCTAATACAATATTGCGAACAGATGTCAGTTCCTTAAAAGTATCTGCATCTTCATCATAAATGGCAAAAGCATACCAAGATTTATGATGGCAATCGGCATCGATTAAAATCATGTAACCATTTTCAGGGCAAAATGAAAAACCATCTGCATCATTGCCACTGACAACGCCTTCTTCCAATGCTTTACGCAACAAAGCACCGCAAGCTTTATCATCCAAAGCATGTTTTGCGCGAATGGCCACAATTTGGGTGCCTTTGGCGACCATCCCCCTGAATAATGCGCCACACATTTCGGGATGAGCCTGACGTGTTGCCAGCGACAAATCCGGAGAATGCGGAAAAAACTCTAGTGAAACCATCGTTTCAGCAGGCTGAGCCACTGCAGGTTCGTCCGGTATGTGAGCCACACTTGGAATGCCGGCAGCAGCCATATTTTTCCATCTGGCAAATGCTGTCATCATGCGATCACGCCCTTCGCCCCAAGATGGACGCGGCCTCAGATATTGAAACGGCTTTCCTTTTTCAAAAGGTATAGAAACATGCCGAATCGGAATCTGAACACGTCCGGAATCCGGCAATTTTGCCAAAAGTGCATAATACCAAAAGCGGTTGACAAAAGAATCATTGTCAACGACAGCATTCACGAATCGCTCGAGCGAATACGTGATGCCACGTTCGCCGCTCAACACGGCTTGAAATGCTTCAATATCAGAATCCGCACCGGTATGCGGACTATACGGCACATCACTGACAATGAGATCATATCCCACAAAATCAGGATATTGCGAAGGGTAATCCCATTCAAAACCACAGAATGTATCCACGCGAACCGTCGCATAATCGAGACGGCACGGATCCTTGATTTTTGGGGCATCCCCATAAGGATTTGACCAATAAGTCCATGATTCTCCGGGGGCAGCACCTTCAAACTGCGAGCTTTCGACATCCTGAATCCATATCAAGTCATCATTATCTAAGCGTGCCAGCACAAGATAACGATTTTTATCATGAATCTCATCATCGACCAACTGTGTAATCGGCTTGAAAATATCGATACGCTCTACAACATCATCATATTGCCCATCGAGTAAATCTTCACAACAGTCTGCCGGCAAATTTTCACTGCTTCTAAATACGACATAAAGCGCAACATTTCCCTCTGGCGCACTCCATTTCAACGCACATCCCTGAAACTCAGGCTTTGTGTACCAATTCCAAGGGGATGGCGCCAAACGTGCAAAGTGAAAACGAACTGTCTGTGGAATATCCGGCATAATCAACGACCTCCATAATAAGCCGCCGGACTGATACCACATTTGTCAAGTGATGCGTAATATTTCGTACGCTTTAAGGGCTGTACCACACGACATACGCAAATGATTTCCTGCCTGTTCAAAGTATCAAACTTCATGCTATAGATTCCAAATGTCACTATTTCAGGCTTCATTACCTGCGTTATCATGTCTCTCCAAGCCTGAAACCATGTCTTCTTGAGGTCAAAGTGAAAGAAATCCCCAACGCGATTAAACACAAACGAATTGCCATGATGGCATTCGCGGTTTTAGCGGCCGCATTGTTTGTCTATTTTCTGCTTTTCAAATTCGATGTCGTCAGCAACGGCATCACTTCTTTTTTCTCCATTCTGGCCCCCATTATCTATGGCTTTATATTGGCATATGTCCTCAATTCGCCCATGCGATTGATGGAGAACTGCACCCTTAAACTGTGGGCTTGGCGTAAAAAAACACCCACCAACAAATCCCTTACCGCGCTGCGCGTCACATGTTCTATCGTTTCTGTTCTGCTGCTTCTCTTGCTTGTCAGCCTCCTTATCATGCTTTTGCTGCCTCAAATCGTTGAAAGCATACAAACACTTGCCTTAAGCCTCCCCGCTTACTCAGCCAAAATTCAAACATGGTATAACGATTTTATCAATACTTATGCCCTTGATGACAATATCAAAGCCATCTTGGCATCAGCCATTGCCACC
>JAGBXG010000406.1 GCA_017629415.1 Pseudomonadota bacterium
AGTTATGATGACCCGGCTGACTCACAAAAACGTCAAATCTATTGTGGGTTCCAAGGGGCTTAGCCCCTTGGCGGGGTTTAGGGCTCAGCCCCAAAATAACTTTGCTTATGCCATGACCGTCCCCTTGCCACCACAAAACCCTAAACCAAACTCCAGCCTGGCTGCGGCTGCAAATCAAAAGCGGTAAACCCTGATTTGCTTTCGATCAATGGTTTCAGGCGATACTGCCCCAAACCGGCGATCATGGCGGCATTATCCGTACAAAGCTTCATCGGAGGTATCGAAAGTTCAAGACCGGCTTTGGCACAGTCTTCGGCCAAACGTGCGCGCAGACGGCGATTCGCAGAAACACCGCCGGAAACAACAATCGTCTTTGCCCCCACATGACGAGCGGCACGAATTGTCTTACGCGCAAGACTGTCTACAACTGCCTCAAGTGCCGAAGCGCATAAATCGGCCAAATCCTGACCTTCGGGCATGGCACCCAAACGGCGAAGCTGTGTCATGACACTTGTTTTGAGCCCGGAGAATGAAAAATCAAAGTTGTCATGTTGCGGCAAAGCTCGCGGGAAATGATATTTGTCGCGATCACCGCCTTCACTGAGCCGATCAATCGCCACACCGCCGGGATATGGCAAACCCAGCATCTTGCCCACTTTATCCAATGCTTCGCCTGCGGCATCGTCCAAAGTCTGTCCAATACTTTCGTACTGCCCTACCCCGCGAACCGCGATCAAATTCGTATGACCGCCCGAAACCACAAGTCCCATAAACGGAAATTCGGGTTTTGCCATACCTTCAGTCGTGTCCAATAGCGGTGCCAATAAATGCCCTTCAGTATGATGTACTCCGACCAACGGAATATTTTGAGCGTAAGCAAAAGCTTTGGCAGCCTCAAGTCCCACCAGCAAAGATCCAATCAAACCTGGACCTTGAGTAACTGCCACGCCGTCAATCTCATATGCCGTTACACCGGCTTCACGAAAGGCACCGCGCAAAACTTCCACAATATCCACGATATGGGCGCGAGATGCCAGCTCGGGTACCACACCGCCATACTTCGCATGTACGGGAATCTGACTGGCAATAATATGAGATAAAATACGACCATCTTCAATAATAGCCGCAGAACATTCGTCACACGAACTTTCTATACCAAGAATTTTCATACAAATTCCAAAACACTCACATACCAAAGGCACCCTTGCGAGTGCCCTGAAATCACTTTTGAAGAAAGATCTGAATCGTACCGGTTCAGGGGCGTTGCGGGGCGAGAGCCCCGCATCGGGGGTAGGCGCGTATTTGCAAAGCAAATAGCGCCGCAGGGGGCCTGGCCCCCTCAGAATGAAAAACACACTGTTCAGAGATGCCTTAATTCGTCCCTGAATAACAGGCGTAATAATTTCCGTTCGGATAAACCACGATCAGGATATTGTCATCCCGATAAGCTTCATCCTCTTTCTTGTTGTAATCGCCAGCTTCTGTACTGAATAAATTCTTATCCAGAATGAAAGGGTCTTTATCGTTGCATGTTCCTAACGTGAAACAATCAACAATTTCTTTACGTGGCAATGTCGTTCCACTGAAATCCTCACGGCCGCTTGAAATAAAGGCGGCTCGATATTCAATGGGCACCCCATCCCAAAGCGCATGTAAGAAAGCCAAATCCGAAGATGTGTTCGAACCATGGTGACAAACTTTCAAGAAATTCGTCGTCAAATCCGGGATACTATTCACCGCAGCCCTTTCTTGATTTTGTTCGGCATCGCCCGTAAAAATCATCGAACGGCCGGCATATTCAATGCGGAAGATGATCGATGAAGCATTCGGGTTACCGTCATTATTTTCCAGGCTATAAATGTATTCTGTTTTGATGCTTGGACCAAAGAATTCCGTCGGAAATGCACCGCCTACCTCAAATTTATCTGCGGCCGGCATATAAATATGTTCTGCAGCCACTTTTTTCTTCATCTGGGTGATCCAATTTTTATAGCTTGAAGGCACATCCACAGATGTATTCAACGACATCGGATCAATGTAGTTCTTGATCTCATAACCGCCGGAACCAAATACCGTTGCCATGCCGCCAAAATGATCCGAATGCGGATGGGTCAAAAATACCGCATCAAACTTGCTGCCCTTCGGCAATCCATTGAATTCCAAATAATCCTTAACAATCGGACCTGCACTCGTCTTACCAAAAGCGCCGCCTTCACCGGCATCCACCAAAACATTCTGTCCTGTCGGTGTCTGAATCCAGATGGCATCGCCCTGCCCCACATCAATCACGTGAATGCGAAGGGTATTTTCTGCCGGATAACGCTGTTCTTCTGTACATCTTTGACCGTCAAGAATCGTCGTGCGAGACAATTCATAATCATCGGCGGGCACCTGACGGCAATATCGACCCTGCGCTTCACCAAGTTTGCATAAATAAGTTTCGCCTTCAGTGACATCGGCTTCATCATCCACGCAAAGTGTACTCACCTCAGTGTCCGAAACGGTAATCCACCCTGCTTCACAGTTGTGGCCTGCACCGCCAGATGAATCCACATGACGCTCCACACAAATGTCACCATTCTCTAAAATCTGGCACTCAATATCCGGCGGACATTCCGTAATAATAGGAGCAGCCGGCACAAGCCCTGCCGGACAAAGATAACGTTCTACGCTTTGCGATGTCGGCAATGTCGTATCCAAACAACCACATACCGTCAAACCCACAAGTACTGAAAACAAGCTGACTTTTTTCATCGTTACTGCTCCTCACAAGCCATCATCCATGGCAAACGCCGAAAATTCGGGCGCATACATTAATCATATTTTACCCATTTCATGCAACCACATTACACGAATGATGACACTGAGATCTTCTTTTATGGAGCTCCGCACCACCTCTCGCCGGGGCGTTCTCACGGACCTCCCCAAGGGTCCGAGCCTCTTTGGAATCCCGCAATTCTGGGCGTTTTCATATATCGTACGCAAAATCACAAATCACTTACGGATCCGTATGCTGCAAAGATGCAAAATCGAACAAAGATCACCAAAAGTTCTCTACATTCCCTCAAACAATACCAAGCTTAATAAAAAACCATGCTTGACATCTGAAATAGACGCTCTTAAATTCCCGCCGCCTGTCGGAGACCCTGTTTTGGGGTGCCGATTTCTTTTTAACCCCCTATGATATGGAGAAAACAAATGGGTAGAGGTGATCGTCGTCACAGCCTGAAAATGGCCCGTATTAAATCGCAGAACAAGAAAAAAGCCCGTATGGCTCGCGCTATCGACGCTGCCAAGGCTGCGAAGAAATAATTCTTGCCCGGTATGTTTCTATGCCATCACCGAATTCAGTGCATCCCATGACTCATGAATATGCGCCGAATTCGGTTTTTTTTCATATCTAACTTTCAAAATTAGGACAAAAACATGTGCAATCATTGCGAAAATAACGAACAGGATCAGGCCATTGCAGCCAGACACGAAAAACTCGCCAGACTGCGTCACTCCACCAGCCATATCATGGCCGAAGCCGTCAAAAGCATCTTCCCGGATGCCAAGTTCGCCATCGGTCCCTCCATCGCTGACGGCTTCTACTATGACTTCGATCTCCCGCGCACGCTCGTCGACGAAGACCTCGAAACCATTTCGAAAAAAATGCGCGAAATCATCAAGGCCAACGCCAATTTCGAACATAGCGAAATGACCAAGGATGAAGCCCGCGCCTTCTTTAAAGATCAGCCCTACACACTCGAACTCATCGACGGCATCGCCGACGAAATGGTGTCGATTTATAAACAGTCCACTTTCACAGACCTCTGCGCAGGCCCCCACGTCCGCCGCACCGGCGAATGCAAACACTTCAAACTCACCAGCGTCGCCGGCGCCTACTGGAGAGGCGATTCCACCAAGCCCATGCTCCAGCGCATCTATGGCACCGTATGGCCCACCAAAGCCGAACTCGATGCCTACCTCGAAATTCAGGAAGAAGCCAAAAAACGCGATCACCGCAAACTCGGCAAAGAACTCGAGCTCTTCTTCCTCCATCCCTATTCGCCCGGCTCGATCTTCTGGCAGCCCAAAGGCTACATCATTTACCGCGAACTTCACGACCTCTGGACCTCCATCCAGCGCGCCGAAGGTTACGTCGAAATCTTCAACCCCATCATGTATGATTCGAAGCTCTACGAAGTCAGCGGACACCTCGAACACTACGCCGACGGCATGTTCAAATTCGAAAATGACGGCCGCACCATGTGCCTCAAACCCATGAACTGCCCAGATACGATGCTTTTCTTCAAACAGACAAAGCACAGCTATCGCGATCTGCCCTTGCGCGTCGCCGAAAGACAATCGCTCCACCGAAACGAGCTCTCCGGCGCCCTCTCCGGACTCACGCGCGTCCGCCAGTTCATGCAGGATGACGCCCATCTCTTCGTCATGCCCGAACAAATCGAAGACGAAATCGCGCGTCTCCTCAACCTCATCGAACGTTTCTACAAACTCTTCGATCTCGAATACAAATTCTATCTCTCCACCCGTCCTGACGACTTCATGGGTGATCCCGAGCTCTGGGTTCAGGCCGAAAAAGCACTCGCCAATGCCCTCGAACACAACAACATCCCCTACAAAGTCAATCCCAAAGACGGTGCTTTCTACGGTCCCAAAATCGACATCCTGATTCAGGACTCCCTTGGCCGTCAGATTCAATGCGCCACTATTCAGCTCGACTTCCAGCTTCCCGAACGCTTCGAACTTGAATACGTGACCAAAGACAACGGCGTCGCCCGTCCCGTCGTCATCCACCGCGCCATCTTCGGCTCCTACGAGCGCTTCATCGGCATCATGCTCGAACACCTCGCTGGCGCCCTCCCCACCTGGCTCAGCCCCGTCCAGGTCGCCTTCCTGCCCATCACCGACGGACAAGTCGAATACTGCCGCGAAATCGCCAAAGAATACGAAGCCGCCGGCATCCGTACTTGGGTCGATGACCGCTCCGAAAAAGTCGGATACAAAATCCGTCAGGCCGAAATGCAAAAAACACCCTACATGCTCGTCGTCGGCAAAAAAGAAGTCGAAAACGGCCAGGTCAACGTCAGAACATACAAAGACGGCGAACGCGGTGTCATGGCTCCCGCCGATCTCAAAGCCGAAGTCGTCGAGCACATCCAGAATCGCACGCTCGATGTCAATATCCGTAAACTCAACCTCGATGCCTTCATCAATCCTGAAGATATCGACGCAGAAGAAAGAGAATACTAGATACAACCTTTTGGGTCGCCGCTATGGCGGTTAAAACCGCCATACACGGCGCTTTGAGCGCGGCTATTTCGCTTCACGAAATACGCCGCGCTTTTTTTTGGGGCGGCCCAAGGAATATTTTGATTATCTCCCCATAACCTTGTCATTTCAAAGCCTCGATTTCATCCGGGGTTAACCCAGTAATGTCGACAATGAATTCGATTTCTGCACCTTTCGCAACCATCTTACGCGCAATTTCTCGGCTTTTTTGTTTTTCGCCCTTGGCTTTGCCATCTTTAAAACCCTCGACTTTGCCGTCTTTAAACCCCTTGGCTTTGCCATCTTTAAACCCCTTGGCTTTGCCATCTTTAAACCCCTTGGCTTTG
>JAGBXG010000407.1 GCA_017629415.1 Pseudomonadota bacterium
CAGCAACATATCCTGGAACATCATCACCGCAACGCACCGTCGCACCTGTCGCCCCACGCGTAGGCACACAACCTGGCCCTGCTCAAAGACCTGTTGCACCCGTTGCCCCTCGCGTAGGCACACAACCTGGCCCTGCTCAAAAACCTGTTGCACCCGTTGCCCCTCGCGTGGGTACACAACCTAGCCCTGCTCAAAGACCTGTCGCACCCGTTGTACCCACCGCACCGCGTTTGGGAACAAATACCCCTCAAAGACCTGGAATGCCGACAGCTATGCCACCGCGCATGTCTCCCAACTTCCCCAAAAAAGATTAAAACTGCACAATTATCTTATTGCAGTTCCCCAAAATTCTGCCTCTTAGAATAGCATGTGACAACGCCATACAAAGACTTGCGTATCTCATGAAACCCTAAGAGGCCTAGAAATCCTTGCGAAAATTCCTTCCTGACGTATAAAGTGGATATTTGGTTTAAGGCTGCTCATGTGCAGATCTCGTTTATCCTTATCCTACTGACTGGGGTTTGATTTATGCAGGAAGTGAATTATGCTGTCATGGCAGGTTGTGCTGCCTCAGAATTGTTGCCAAAACTCGGGCTCATCGCCAACTTCATCACCAAAGAAAAACCCGACATGAAAGCGCTCAAGCGCTTCTTCAAAGAAAAAGATTTCTTCGATAAGGAAACATTCGAAATCTTGCTCCGCTTTTTAAATGTCGATTTCGAAAACGAAAAACAAATTAAATGCGGCGATTTTCTTTCCAAGCTCCTCAAAATTATCGATCCCGAAGATCGCAAAAAACATTTATATGAGCATCTGACCGCCAAAAACGAAATCTTAATGAAATATGTCATGGACGGCATTGCTGAACGTCTCTATTCGACGAATGAAATGTACCGTTATCTGACCAGCTACGTCTATCCCGGCACTTACCTCACACTGCCCAATTTCCGCTACTGGATGAGCTGGCTTGAAGCCAGTGAACATATCAAACTCGTCGGCATCCGATGGGGCCTCAGCGAACTGGGCAAAGAAGCCATGGAACGCATCATTAAATTGATCGATGTCGATGATTTGCTCGATGCCGAAGAAGACGACGACGATGACGATGAAGACGACGATTATGATGATGACGACGACATCCTGGACGATGATTATACAGTCGTTGCCGACGATGCCGACGATGATGTCCAGGATGATGACGATGATGTCCAGGATGAAAACGACGATAATGTGCCGCAAAACAGTTCCGTTGCCACAGCGTCATCGGTACATGTTTCTGAACCCGTTCAATCAGCTTCCAAAGCCGCACCTGCTGTAACCGCTGTAACCGCTGTTCAAGCTGCTGCCATGCCCGTGATGCCGGTTGCTGTATCATCAGTTCCCGTCTCAACAACACATGTCGAAGTGATTGTTCAGCCTGTTGTGCCCAAAGCCGATGAAACACCACTCAACTTGGTCCGCGAAGCATTTGCCGCCGCCGATGAAGAGGAAGAAGAGGATGATGATGGTGAAATGGGCAGCGCACCTGCAGTTCGCATTGCACAATTCCGTCTCGATGAAGGTTTGATTGAAGACAATTTGCGCGCCCTTCGCGTCTGGTGGCAGCAACGACCCGGCGGAAAACTCCTGACCGCAGCCGATTACGGATTTTCCAAAGAAACCTTTGATGAAGATCCCCTCTATGCACTCTTCCGCCTTGCCGCACTTGCATTACAGCTCTTCCGCTATGGCGGAAGACTCAACACATGCAAAGGCGGACAATCTTATGCAATGCTCGACCAAATGGGGTTCTACTCGAATCTTATTCGCTCCACACAGACAGTCGATGAAATTTTGCTGGCTTTATTCCGTGGCGGCATGGGCAATCGCGCCGATGATTTTGCCAACCTGCACTATTTGCTTGTCATTCGACATGCACTTCGCGAACTCGGCACCGACGGCGTGAAAGAGATGCTGGCTTCCGAATCCATGGCCGATCTCGTTTCAGCTCTCTGGCAACACATCGGCAATTATCAGCTGACTTACGAAATTTTATGGATAGCACGCGAAATGGCCGCCATGGGGATTATCACATGTGACGATGCCCAATCTGTCGGTGTCATTCCGTTGCCGAAAGTTCGCGAAACAGCCTTCCGACTCGGTTTTATCGAAACACCTTATGCCGCAGATTTCCCGCACCTCGTTTCTATCTCGCGCCGTTTGTCCAAATTCTTTACAGCTGGCGATGCCTGGGAAGCTCCGCTTGTTTATTTCGAACCCAAACGCGATCTGCGTTACGATACCTC
>JAGBXG010000408.1 GCA_017629415.1 Pseudomonadota bacterium
GGCCATTTTCCCGGCGGTGCAGGACGTCGAGAACTGCGAAGCAGCGATGCAGAAACTTTGTCCAGCCGTTTGAATGACCGCAGTCTGCGCCCCCTGTTTCCCAAAGGCTACCGCCGCGAAACAGTCGTCACCATCATGGCTTTTTCCGGAGATGAAGATCTCGACATGCCCACAGCTGCGCTGAATGCCGCCAGCCTGGCCATCATGCTCAGCGATATTCCCTGGGACGGTCCTGTCGCAGGTCTGAGAATCGTCCGAAAAGACGGCGCATTTATCGCCTTCCCCACACGCGAAGAATCTGAAAATGCAGATATGAACTTCGTCATCAGTGTTTCGCCGGAAGGCATTATCATGGTCGAAGGCGGTGCCGATGAAGTTTCCGAAGACGATCTGCTGGAATGCCTGGATTTTGCTGCACAAACCGCTGCCCCCATCATCGAAGCCCAAAAACAATGGGCGGCAGAACATGGCAAATCCAAGCTTGAACTCGTCATGCCCGATCCCGATCCTGCTGAACTGACTGCACATATCGATGCCGCCGCCGAAGCCGTCAATGCCGCTTTGCATATGGGAGACAAACGCGACAGAACAAACGCCCTCAAGGCTGCCAAAGACGAAGCATTGAAAGCCATTCAAGCTGCCTGCACAGAAATGGAACTGCCCTATCGCGCCATTCACTGGAACGATGTCTTTGAACATCTCGTACGGACAAAGGCACGCCAGAATATCCTCAACGGCCAAAGATTTGACGGACGGCGGCTGAATCAAGTGCGTCCTTTGCAAAGCCAAGTCAGTGTATTGCCCGGCGCTCATGGTTCAGCTTTCTTCTGCAGAGGTCTGACGCAATCGCTTTCCACATGTACTTTAGGCGGCTCACGTGATGCCTTGAAGCTCGATGACATGTTTGGATCGCGAGATTGCCGGTTTTATCTCCATTACAACTTTCCGCCGTACAGCGTAGGCGAAGCCCGAGGACAGCGCACCCCAGGCCGGCGCGAAATCGGTCACGGTATGCTGGCTCAAAGGGCACTGTCTGCCGTCATTCCCGATGAAGCCGATTTTCCCTATACCATCCGCGTTGTCAGCGATATCCTTTCGAGCGATGGTTCATCTTCCATGGCCACGGTTTGCGCGGGATGCCTGTCTTTAATGGATGCCGGCGTCCCCATCAAAGCCCCCGTCACCGGTATTGCCATGGGCCTGATTTCAGAAAATGGTCAATACGCCATTCTGACCGATATCGTTGGCGATGAAGATCACCTGGGCGATATGGATTTCAAAGTCTGCGGCACCAAACGCGGTGTCACAGCCCTTCAAATGGACCTCAAGATCGACGGTCTGAGCCGCGACACGATGCGTCAGGCCCTTTTGCAAGCCAAAGAAGCACGCCATCATATCCTCGATCACATTTTGACAACATTGCCGGCCAGCCGCAACAAAGTGGCCGCCCATGCCCCCAAAATTGAAATCGTCCGCGTACGCAAATCCGTCATTGGCGATGTTATTGGCGCAGGCGGCGCCAACATCCGCGCATTAATGGCCTCAACCGGCACACAGATCGATATCGATGACGACGGCGTGGTTCGCATCAGCGGCACAGACGAAGCCGGCATGCATGCCGCCAAAGTCGCTGTTCTGGCAAAGAATCGACGACTGGCCATCGGTGAAGTCGTCCACGCCTACGTCCTCATGATCAAATCGCCATTCGTCCGCGTCGAACTCATGCCCAATATGGAAGCTTCACTCCATTTCAACGATATTCCGTCAGACGGCGGCTTTATCGAAGATCGCTACAAACCCGGCGATATTATTCCCGTGCGCATTCTCGGCACCGATGACAAAGGCAATATCCGCATTACCTTTAATGGATAGATGATATTTTTTGTGGACCCCACCGGGGCTTTGCCCCGGACCCCACCAAAGGGGCTGAGCCCCTTTGGAATCCTGCAATAAGGGCTTACGGTTTTCTATAGATTAGCTGAGTTTCGCAACGCACCACTTTATAAATCTTTGGTGACTTTGCGACCGATTTAAATGATGCCGCTGACGAAGAAAGTGCCGTTCTAGCAAGTAATAAGCCGCGTATGCCAATGGCATAGCGGCTTTCAAGGCGCGTATTGAGGCACAAAGTGCCGAAAAGCGCCGCCCGTCAAAATATAAAACTATAAATAATAAATAATAATAAATTTCAATTTGTTTCAGAAATCATCTTTATGCATTTCAAACGAATAGAATGATGATAGAATAGAAAGAGGTGTATTTTGTGTTCACCTTTATTTCTAAGCGAGGTTTTATATGAAAAAGTTATTTGTTTTTTTAATAGCTGTAGTGATGGCTGGGTGTCAGCTTGATGCCATACAGAAAACTGGAGATTATTGTCCTCCAAAAGGTTTAGAAGGTTCGATATCATATATTGAAAATGCCGAAACATGCAATGCTGAGAACAGTACAAATTGCACAATTTACGGTAATTCACATCATTTTGAAACGCATTTTGCGAACGGTATCTGTCCGGAAGAATATCCGAGATGTATATCAGAAACAACAGATGACGGTGTTGTTTATCATTGTGAGAAGGATGCAAAAGTCGTTTGCGGCGGGAAAGATGTTTTGGATTGCCGAAATCACGACACCCCCGAAAGCGAATCGGACACATCGCAATGTATTGTGAAACTTCAGGATGATACGTGTGGTGCCAATAACTGCGAAGAAGAAAATTACGGCGGCATAAACTGCACGGCCATTGGTAAACATTGCCAGAAAACAGGTGACGACCAATATGCATGTGTTTGTGACGAAGGTGAGCTGAGCTGTGCAGATAGCTGCATCGATCCCAGCAAAGACGAGACATGCGGTGCCAATCAATGCGATGCCGAAAACTATGGCGGCGTGGATTGTGCCGTCAACAACGGTCGATGCAAGCTTAAAGAAGACAAATATGTTTGCGTCTGCAACAACGATGCCCTGAGCTGTGGCAACAAATGCATAGATCCTCGCGATGAAGAAACATGCGGTGCAAATGACTGCGATGCTGAGAATTATGGCGGCATGGATTGCACCCAGATAGAGGATATGCGCTGTGTTGCCGGTGATGATGAAATCTATTCCTGTCAATGTGCCCCGGGATTCATTCTTTGCGATGGCAAATGTATCAAGCCATCATACGATGACAATTACTGCGGTGCTGTCGGCGCATGTTCAAGCACAGACCCCGAGAGCCCGGATTTCATGGGCTATGACTGCAAAGCGAATGGCGGATTATGCAGAGATGGCCAATGCACATGTTTTGCGGGGTCTTGGTGCACCGTTGAAGGTGAGGAACAACCGCGATGTGTTGATCCGAGTGCCAACGAAACATGCAATGCGACGTTGAATGAAACAACCGGTGTGTGCACGATCACACCATGTCAAGACAATGAATCATGCACAGCCAGATCAAGCACAGAATATTATTGCAATATCGCTGACTGCCTCAACGAAGATGAGCTGCTTTGCCCCGAGCCCCAGAACGGCAATGTTTGTTATTCCAAGTATGACATTGATCATTGCGGCTCATGCGATGCCAAATGCAAAATCTTAAACACTTCCAGCTACCAGGCTGTCGGATGTGAGGATAACAACGGCATCCCGGGCTGTACTTTTGAATGTATAGAAGGTCTGACGAATTGCGGTACGGCGTTTGAACCCGTTTGCGTGGAGATCGATATCAATGTTGAGCACTGCGGCACCTGTGGCCAGGCATGCAAACCTGGCCAATACTGCGAAAACGGCCAGTGCATGAATACAGATTGTTCCGAAACAGAATGCACGACCAAAAACAGTGACGGGGATCAAATTTGTGTCAATACCAATACGCAATGTGGCCCCAACTGCACCCCATGTCAAAACATTCATGCCAACAGTTATTGTCAGGACGGAACATGCTTCATTTCTCAGTGTAATGCCGGCGAACATCCGATTTTTAACGACACCGGCCACATCACGGCATGTCATAAAAACAGTAAAACGGCATGCGCGCCGACAAATCGCACGACCAGCGACCCGATTGTCGACTGTGAAGCATCCAAAGATGCCAATGTCAGCACCGTCGAATGCAGCGATGATGGTTATTGTGCCATTGTCTCCTGTGTAAATGGCTATCACATGAGCAGCGACAAAACCTCTTGCGTTAAAAATTCAAATTCAGCGTGCGGTTCTCCGACAAGTTCGACGACAATCAAATGCGAAATTCCAAATGCCGCAAGTCAGGCCTGTCAGGATGATGGCACATGCAAAGTGACAAACTGCAACAGCGGTTATCATCTTTCATCCGATGGCCGTTCATGCGTTGCCAATACCAACAAATTGTGTGGAGCCACCAACAGCAGTGCCACGAAAAACTGTGAAGAGATTTCAAACAAATCAACGGTCTCCTGCGAAAATGGGACATGCAAAGTGACGGCATGTGCCTCCGGGTATCACCCCAATTCAGGCTATACGGCATGTTTAACCAATTCCTCGACAGAATGCGGCACGACGACAAGCTCAACCGTAAAGA
>JAGBXG010000409.1 GCA_017629415.1 Pseudomonadota bacterium
AAGGAATTTCTGAACAAAACTCGGGTGGGGCGTTGCGGGGCGCCATCCCCGCATCGGGGGTAGCCGCGTATTTGCTCGCAAATAGCGGCGCAGGGGGCTTGGCCCCCTCATCAAAATAAAAAATGATTCAGAGATTCCCTACGAAACTTCGCATCATGGCATAATACAATAATAACAGCACACTCGAACATGAACTCACCCCAAACCGCTCCCCTTGCAGATTTGAAAAAAAAGAGGGCGTAGGATTCATCATTCGAACATCCCTCACAAATACCAAACTCTCCTTACGACGCCGGACATGGAAACCTTTCTTCTCGCGATAAAACAGCTACAGATTGAATCCTTGGAATATCCATTCGCGCTCCTGCTGCTCGGCATTCTGCCCATCTACGGCGTCTATCTCTACAAACATACAGACCTCGCGTTTCGAAAACTTATCCTGCCCTCCCTTCAATACACTGATTCCAAAGACCTGCTCAAAATCCAAAAAACACAAACACCTGTATTCAGATTTCAATTTTTAAAACATTCCAAACGATTTTGGGCTGCTGTCCTGTCCCTTTTTCTATTCGCACTCGCGTTTGTCAGCCTCACCATCGCCATTGCAAAACCATACGGCGGAGCCACTCAAGAAACACGCACGGAAGGCATCGATATCTACTTCTCACTCGATATGTCTGCATCCATGAAAGCTTACGATTTCTCACTTGAGGAAATGCAGAACAGATACCGACGCGATGTCTATACCCCAAACCGATTTGATCAAGCCCGAAATACCATCCTCGATTTCATCGACTCCAGAGCACAACGATGCCACGATCACGCCCAAGCCATCGCAAGATGCGACAGAATCGGCATCACCATGTTTGGTGCCCAAGCCTTCATCGATGTCCCGCTCACCATCAACTACGACATTCTTTCCAATCACCTCAAAAAAAGACGCATTGACGATATCGATGCCACACAATCTGCTATCGGAGACGGCATCCTGAGAGCCGTTGCAAGCCTCCGACACTCTTCGGCACAATCTAAAAGCATTATTCTGCTGACAGATGGAGACAGAAAAGGCGGAAGAATCAGCACATCACAAGCCGTGGCCGCCGCCAAACAATATGGCATCAAAATATTTCCCATACTTATCGGAAACAGCAATAAAGCCGTCATTGCACAGCCCAATCCCGGCGGATATCTCTCTTTTCATGAAGCCGAATTTCCCGTCAATTTCGAACTTCTCACCGATATTGCCCATCAAACTGAAGGATTCGCATACAAAGTCAGCCATGACAACACACTGGCCATGCAGCTCGACAATATCCTCGACAAACTCGAACCCAATATCTCCAAAGAAATGAGACGTGAAAATCAAATCGATTTATCCCTTCATTTCATTGCACTCGCTTTCCTACTCGCGATGATGGCCTACGGCATCAACATCACGATGGTCAGACATTACCCATGAGCTGCTCCCAATGAATCTATACATTCAACAGTGGAACTCACCGCACCTCATTTATCTGCTCATTCCCGTCATGCTCGGAATGCTGGCATTCGTCTACCAAGACATCTGGAAACTTTTCAGGGCTCACCATATCAAAGTCACACTTGCCCCCGATAACACCCCATATCCCGTTAAATCTTTCATCATAAAATCCGTCTGCGGCGGACTCTTGGCCTTTATCCTGTCCACCGCATTCCTGCTCGCACTGCCCCTTACCTTCCCACTCCCCTCATTCATACTCGCGATTTCGCTCAACACCATACTCGTTGTCATCCTCCATGCATGGATGCGACATCAAATCAAAAAAGCCAATCTCCTGCCCGAACAGGTACACCAAAATATCGAAAACTTTACTTCCCCAAACCTGATCGGAACACGATTCACTATCCCCACCGTCACGCTCATCATATTTGCACTGCTCATCCTCGCGATGATGGGACCGGAAGGCAACGAACGCACCACAAGACTCAAACGCACACCCCTGAAAATTACACTCCTCTTCGATCTTTCAACATCCATGACGGCAACAGATGTCGCCCCATCAAGACTTCAGGCCGCCAAAAATGAAACACAAGCTCTGCTCAAACATACCGCCGGAGACGATGTCGGACTCATCTTCTTCACAGACTCCGCCTTCATACAGTCACCGCAAACACTCGATATCGAAACCCTCAAAACCTTCATACGGCTTGCCGAGCCCAAAGATATGCCTTCACAAGGCACCGACATCAACAAAGCACTCGAACTTGCCCTGACCACCTTCGATCCCAACGACGACATCTATTTCCAAAATCATAATATGACAAGGCGCGTCGTTCTCATTACAGACGGCGAAACACATACCGGCGATCTCAACAACACTCTCGAAAAATATCTCGAACGCAAAATTCAAATCGATATCCTGGCCATCGGCACCGAAAATGGCGCCGAAATCTTCGACAGCCAACAACGTCCCATCCAATATCAGGGAAAAAACGTCATCTCAAAACTCAATACTCAAAAACTTCAAGATATCGCAGATGCCACCAACGGCATTTTTACCAAATACAGAATCCCGGAACATGCCGTCCAAACGCTCATCGCAAACTGGGATGCCTTCAGAATCAATGCCAAACCCTCCGGACTCGTCTCGTCCATCTATAGAATTCAGCTCTATCATATCTTTTTATATCCCGCATACCTGCTGGCACTCTTTATCTTTATTCATCCCATCCTCAATCTCATGCTCAAACCCAAACGCATCCGAAAAGCCCAAAATATGGCTGAAAAATCACAAGAAGCCAAAATGGCACTCAGCAGGGAGGATGAAAAAGTATGAAACCTCGATTCGCCCTTGCCACAACACTCATCGCTGCCCATCTCACCGCATGCCATCACGATCCCGCACAGGAACAGTTCAAAACTATCCAGACAGACATCGAAAATGGACAGTTCCAAAACGCACTCAAAACGATTCAAACGGCAAAATTAAAAACATCTTCTGAATATACGCCCATCCTCGATTACAATCAGGCCGTCATACAAATCCATGCCGGAGAATGTGATGCCGCAAAAATCACACTCGAATCACTGCTCAAAAACATCGAAAATCACCGATCCGAACAAAAACATTACCAGGCTTCTACACAGCACTACGCACAAAGCAAACTTCAGGCAAGACTTCATCATGCCCTTGCCCTTGCCATTCTCTGTCCGACACAGCCCTACCGCATCCCCACCGAACAAGATAACGAAACTGCATTGATGCACCTTTATCAAGCCGCATCCCTCGGCATGAACGTCCACGACACCATCTCAACCATCCTCTCCGAACACATCAAACCATGCCAAGATTTCATCCCCGATAATCTTCAAAAAGCCACCGCACCGGAAAACGCCATCAATATTGATCCCGCCAAAACCAACGATATCATCCTGTGCAGCAATGGACTGTGGTTCAAATTCAATGCACGAAAAGGTGAAGTCATCAAAGCTGATTTCACACTCTCACCACTCGACAGAAAAACATGGATGGATGAATCCTCATTGCTGCCCTTTACACAACTCCACGCCGATCTCCATCTCACACCCGCCTCAGGCCATTCCTTCGAAACACCTATCTTTCATTTCGAACAGCCACTCCCCAGTCACACACCGACACATGCCGATTACGAAACCATCAAACTGTCCACACCAGACATCCCGATCCAAAAAACAGGCAGCTATCTCGTCCACCTCTACACACAATACAATGGCGAAAGCCGCGTCATCATTCAATTTGCCAAATCACTCGACTGCGGCGCCATCGACGATACGATAACTTACAACGAAACACTCGTTCAAACCCCCGTCACACTTCGAAATGCCAAGCCTATCCAGCACCTTATGCTCTGCCCCGAACGACCGGACGCTTTCCACATCACACTCGATCCCCATCAGTCTGCGCTCATCACCCTACAAACTGACCTCCCCCACATCAGCCAGACCGAATTCCTGCACGATGCCCTGAATACGCAAGACGGAAAACCGCTCATCAATATCACGCCGGAACCGGCCAAAACTTCAACCACTATTTCTGAAACACCTCTGATGCAGGGGGACGAACCCCCTGCGGCGCTATCTGACGGACGTTCTCACGAACGTACCGCCAGATTCGCGCATACACCCGAAGCGGGGCTCCGCCCCGCATCGCCCCAGCCTCCCCAAGCCAATAGCTTAACAACAACACATTACTACCTCCTGTTCACCCCAATAAAACAAGATTCAGAC
>JAGBXG010000410.1 GCA_017629415.1 Pseudomonadota bacterium
GGGGAGGTCTTTGCCTTCGACGAGTTCGAGGGAAGCACCGCCGCCTGTGGAGACGTGGGTGACTTTGTCATCGAGACCGAACTGACGGATGGCAGCTGCGGAGTCACCGCCGCCGACAACGGTGATGCCTTCGGATTCGGTCAGGGCATTGGCGACGGCGATGGTGCCGGCGGCATAACGCGGATTTTCGAAAACACCCATGGGGCCATTCCAGAAGACGGCTTTAGCGGCTTTGACGACGTTGCTGTAGAGTTCACGGGTTTTGGGACCGATATCGAGGCCCATCTGACCTTCGGCGAAGTTTTCGACGACTTCGCAGGGGGTGGTGTCATCGAGGGCGGTGGAAACGACGTGATCAACGGGCAGAAGGAGTTCGCACTTGCTACCGGCAGCTTTGGCGAGGATGTTTTTGGCGATATCGAGGGCATCTTTTTCGACGCGGCTGGAGGCAACATCGACGCCTTTGGCGCTCAGGAGGGTATAAGCCATGGCACCGCCGATGCAGATTTGATCGCATTTTTCGATGAGGCTTTCGATGACGCCGATTTTATCGCTGACTTTGGCGCCGCCAAGGATGGCAACAAACGGGTGTTTGGGATCGTAAACGATGCCGCCGAGGAAATCGATTTCTTTCTTGAGGAGGTAACCGCAAGCTTTGTTTTCGCCGAAGTGGGGAACCATGGTGGCCATGGAGGCATGGGCACGGTGGCAGGTACCGAAAGCGTCATTGACATAGACATCGGCGAGATCGGCGAGGGAAGCGGCGAATTTTTTCTGGCTTTCTTTGACGGCTTTTTTGGCAGCGGCTTTTTCTTCATCGCTGGCGAATTTCCCGCGAGGTTTGCCTTCTTCTTCTTCATAGAAGCGGAGGTTTTCGAGGAGGAGGATCTGGCCGGGTTCGAGGCGTTTGCTCATTTCGACGATGCCGTCACCGACGCAATTTTCGGCGAAAATGACTTCGCGTTCGGGGAGGAGTTCGCTGAGACGTTCTGCGACGGGTTTGAGTGAAAATTCAGGATGAGGATTGGTCTTGGGACGACCGAGGTGGGAGGCAACGATGGGAAGACCGCCGTTACGGATGATGTACTGGATGGTGGGGATGGCCTGACGAATGCGGAAATCGTCGGTGATTTTGCCGTCTTCGAGGGGAACGTTGAAATCGACGCGAACGAAAACGCGTTTGCCATCGAGGTTGAGGTCTTCTACGGATTTAATGCCATCGAGGTATGCCATGGAAATTTCCTTTGATAGAGTTGAAAAAGTGTTTGGCCGTGGGCTTTTATGAGCCGCGGGCTTGTATCCATATAAAATGCTTTAGGCTTTTTGAGCCGCAGGCATGAGATTGCAAGCAAAGGGGCGGCACGCGTATGCGGCGAAGCCGTCATAGCGGGCCGCAGCCCGGTGTATGGCGTGAGCCATAGCCGGGCGTAAAAAGGATAAAAAAAGAGCCAGAGCCTTATCGTGTAAGGAACTCCGGCTCTTTAAGTAACGGAATAAAAGTCCGAATTACTTGGCCATTACGCGGACCATATCGAGGACTTTATTGCTGTAACCCCATTCGTTGTCGTACCAGGCGAGGACTTTAACGAAGGTTTTGTCGAGAGCGATACCGCCCTTGGCATCGAAGATGGAGGTGCGGGCATCGCCACGGAAGTCGGTGGAGACGACGGCTTCGTCGGTGTAACCGAGGACGCCTTTGAGTTCGCCATCAGCGGCAGCTTTCATGGCAGCGCAGATTTCTTCGTAGGTGCATTCTTTGTTGAGTTCGACGGTGAGGTCGACGAGGGAGACGTCCGACGAAGGAATACGGCAGGACATACCGGTGAGTTTGCCGTTGAGTTCGGGGAGAACCTTGCCAACAGCCTTGGCAGCGCCGGTGCTGGAGGGGATGATGTTCTCGAGGATACCGCGGCCACCGCGCCAGTCTTTCTTGGAAGGACCGTCAACGGTTTTCTGTGTGGCTGTGGCGGCGTGAATTGTCGTCATGAGACCACGTTTGATACCGAAGTTATCGTTGAGGACTTTGCTGATGGG
The DNA here is from genome assembly GCA_017629415.1 of Pseudomonadota bacterium. The sequence continues at coordinate 2,035 of JAGBXG010000410.1, forward strand.
GGCGAGGCAGTTTGTCGTGCAGCTGGCGTTGCTGATGATGGTCTGGCCGGCATATTTGTCATGGTTGACGCCATAAACGAACATCGGCGTAGCATCTTTGCTGGGGGCGCTCATGATAACTTTCTTAGCGCCGGCTTTGATGTGCGCAGAAGCGGTTTCTTCGGTGAGGAAGAGGCCGGTGGATTCGACGACGACATCAGCGCCCACTTCGTCCCATTTGAGGTTGGCGGGATCTTTTTCGGCGGTCAGACGGATTTTGTTGCCGTCGACGACGAGGTAGTTGCCATCGACTTTGACGTCGCGATCGAAACGGCCGTGAACCGAGTCATACTTGAGCATATAGGCGAGGTATTCGGGATCGAGGAGGTCGTTGATGCCGACGATCTGGATGTCGCTGAAGCTCTTGATTGCTGCACGGAAAACCATACGGCCGATACGACCGAAACCATTGATACCTACTTTGATGGTCATTTTAACCTCCTAAAACACACATGAATGCGGGCTTCCGAGAACCGTTCCCGGCTCGCCCTGAAAACGCGCTGTGTATAGTCCCGCCGCGCCGGACTTGTCAACGGTTTTACACCTACATGGCGCATCATTTGCCGCCGACGGCTCGCTAGGCTAGGCACATTTTTGATAAGGCAAGTTTTTGAGGTGTTTTTTTTGAATCTTTTGACATAAAAAGCCGCTATCGTCACTCCGTACCGATACGCGGCTTGATGCGCGCCGCTATCGCCTGACGGCAATACGCGCCGCGTTGTTTTTATGTGTCTTGATTGTTATATGTTGTTTCGGTTTGTGTTTTAATGTTTTGTGATTTATGAGGAACCTAAGTATTGCAATTTATGAGGAGCCTAAGTATTGCAATTTATGAGTATCTTGATATGAATCATTGTCCTTTTGATATTATCCTTGGATTAGATAATATCCAGTTATTTTATGCTTTTCCTTGGTGATATGAAGCTTATGTTTGAGAAGTTGAAAAAAAAATGTTATTACATTTGGGACTTCCTATGGTTGGAAGGCTTTCATGTCTTAAGGAGATTTATGCATACAAAAAAGATTTTAGCTGTTGTTCTGGGACTCAGTTTTTTGCTTATGTCTTGCAGTACAACAACCCATTTCACATCCAATGTTCCTGTTGATGTCTATGTCAATGGTACATATGTTGGCAAAACACCTAACGCAAGTATCAGTCTATCGGACGCGGTTTGGGAGAATCCTACTTGTAAGGCTGTGACAAGCGACAATCAATCTTTTCCTTGTAACATTAAACGTGAACCCAAAATCCCTACGATCATCGGCGGCATATTCCTTTGGCCGCTTTGGCTTTGGGCGTATGGACCTCAAGATCAACAAAATATTAATATTCCGGATATGCCCAATTCTGTACAGAATCAAAATGTCGCTCAATCAGCAGCAGACGCTCAAATTCAGGGAGGTACCAACTCTCAAGTCGCGCCAGGTCAGACAGAGTATCAAGTTCAAGCTTATGTCGATGAAACAGGTAGAACTTATTATCTGGATGGTATGAAACGAAAATATTATCTCGATCGAAATGGCGATCCCTATTATCTCAATTCTCAAGGAATGCCTTTCTATTATACCGAAACTGGAGAAGCCATTTTGCTTGATCCAAATTCTATCTAATTTCCTTTGGGTCATTCTAGAATGAAGTTTGCCGGTGTAATACTTGAGCATATTTGAAAACAATTTCCGGTTAAACTCAATCTTTGGAGTTGCCTCTATGCTTTCGGCGCGTATGCAACGCATAGCGCCGAAGGGGTAGGCGCGTATGCAACGCATAGCGCCGAAGGGGTAGGCGCGTATGCAACGCATAGCGCCGAAGGGGATGCCCCTTGAAAAGCAAATGTTATTTGTAAAATGAGATATCGATTTGTTATCGAAATACTCTTTCAAGTAAAGTGTATTTAGAATGTGTTGTGTTGAATGTGAGTTTATAGAATTAACGGATTGATATTAAATCTGTTTTTTGAAACAAGTTGTGTTGTGATATCATAAATATAAAATAAAAGATGATTTAATATACTTTGTATGAGAATCTCAGCTGAACATATTGATCGATTTGCACTTTGTCGATCATTTGTACATCATAGTTGAGACGCAGGGTATAAGAAATACTGGCGATAGAAGACAATCGAATCGCAGCATCGACATCGATATCAACAATAGGGTTACGCCAATGATAGAAGGGTTCGAGGAGTGAGGCATCGACTTTAAGTGTAAACCATTGAATCGGGGTCAGATCAAGTGTCAATGCGGCTTCGGCTCCGAACTGTGATGAACTTAGAACGGGGTTGAGTGTAATCGTTTGGGTATCATTATCGATTTCGTGGACGATATATAAATCGCGAGTGAAAACATGGCGATAAGCGAGCCCGAGTCGAGCACTGAGTTTGAGCCAGAAACCGAAAGTATAGTCAAAACGTGCGCCGGCACCTGCATTCAGTTCAAGCGGCGAAAAGGAGGGCGACAGCTTCAATTCACGTTGGTTTTCTAGAACAGAAATGAGATTGCCATCTGCATCGAGTTTTTGAATCGTATGCGGTGTGGCCAGTTCCTGCCATGCCGGGGCCATATTGGATTCAAATGAGAATCGTCCATAAGGTCCGAACCAATCTACGACTCGGTAGGTATAAAGCAGCTCGAGATTGAGGTCGTCAACCGTGGTAAAAAAGGGTCTTTCTTCAAATCGGACGGTGCCGCCAATTTCGGCGTTCAGGCGTGTATATAAAAAATGTTTATGCAGTCCGAGTGTGAAATAAGATTCTAGAAATACGCTGATATCGAGCAGCTGACCGGCGGCTTTACCGACGACATCGGCGGTATGGTTATAACGGACGGAACCGCCCACCAGGACACCTGCCCACCACCATCGTTCTTCGTCATCTTCGGGCATTTCTTCAATTTCGCCGCCGCCTAGGATGTCGCCGGTTTCTTCATCAAGTACGAGGGTCACGCGAGAGAGTTCACCGGGTTTAAGTTCGACAGTAATGAAGTTTTTGCGAGCCTGGTAACCTTCACCGGCAGAAATAATCATGTATTGGCCAGGCCAAAGCAGCCAAGTTGAGAGGCGTTCCCCTTCGTTGAGCAAGGCACCGCTGCCAAGGCCGATGTAACTTCTATCGGGCAAGCTGACGATTTCATAGTTGCCTCGGATCGTTGTGCCGCGATCGTTGACGACTTTTACAGCCAGACCGGACCATTCGACGGGAATCATTGTCGTCGAGCCTTTGACGACATGGGCATCAAATTCCAGGCGTTCAGCAGTGACCAGTGAACCGACGACAACGGTATAATCGCCCGGCGGTACATAAGCAGTGGTGCCGGTATAAGCTTCTTTGACGATTTCGTCCGTGGCATCACGAACTTGATATTTAGGTTCGTTGATGCCGCCAGTCATGGAGGGGACAAAAACACCGCCTTGCAGAACAGGCTGGAGTTGGGCATCACGCTCAAGCTGGATGGCGGGTTCAGGCTGAAGCCAGGTTCGACTGCCGTCATGGGGATCCGCTTCTAAATTGTGGTCTGCATTCTCAATCGTGGCAGCTGTATGTTTAAAATTCAGATCTTTTTGTGCAGTGATTTCTTCTTTGGTTTCCGGCGCATCACCTGTTTGATTGATCAAAGCCCACCTGTCTGTATCCAATTTTTTTGCATTTTCATCAGCAAATGCTTGAGCTGATATCAGCATGATGCAAAGGCTATAAAGGTAGGCTGAAAATCGTTTCATGGTTATTTATCCGCGTTTTGTGGCTTATTTTTTAAAGATGCACGAGGTGTATCTGCAGATAAATCTTCTAAAGACAGATCTTCTGTTTGTTCCTGCTGTTCTGAGCTATCTGCAGCTATTTCAGAACTTTGGGGCGACGGTAGTGTGTTCTGAGATGGAGCAGATAATTTGCTCATTTTTTGATCTAAATCTTCAA
>JAGBXG010000411.1 GCA_017629415.1 Pseudomonadota bacterium
ACGCGGTTCGCATAAAGACGGAATATATGCTTAATCTTGAAAGACTGGTTATGCGTGGCATTCAGCACCGTATCGCCTTCTTTCAAAACACCCGAATAAATGCGGACAAAAGCCAAACGTTTGGCTTCAATCTGCTGGATCTTAAACACCAAACCGCAAAAAGACGCAGATTCCTGGCGCGGATGTTCAATTTCGCGGCCTTTAAAGTCAGTCCCTGACAGCACAGGCAAATCCTCAGGCGCCGGCAAAAACTCCACAACCGCATCCATCAGCGGCTGAATGCCCTTATTTTTCAGACCTGAACCGCATAAAACAGGCACACATTTGAGCGCAATCGTCGCCCGGCGCAAAGCATCACGTATCTCAGCTTCCGAAATTTCGGCACCTTCCAAATAAGCCATGGCAATATCGTCATCAGCATCCGCCAGACGCTCCACCAGCTGCTCACAAGCCGCATCCACTTCATCTGACATGTGTGCCGGAATATCTTCTTCGACAATACTCGATCCCTGATCGGCATCGCTAAAACGAAGCGCGCGATGACGCAGCAAATCCACCACACCCACAAAGACCTGATCTTCAAAAATCGGTATCTGAAGCGGTATCGGATGCCCCCCCAAAACGTCGGCAATTTCTTTCACACAGCGATCAAAATCCGCCCCCGGACGATCCATCTTGTTCACAAAAGCCAAACGCGCCACTTTGTGACGGTTAGCCTGATACCACACGGTTTCGCTCTGGGGTTCTACACCTGCCACGGCATCATAAAGCGCCACCACACCATCAAGCACGCGAAGACTGCGTTCCACTTCAACCGTAAAATCCACATGGCCCGGGGTGTCAATCAAATAGATATCGGTATCGCGCCAGCGAATTTCATTCACTGCACTGCTGATCGTTATGCCGCGTTCGCGCTCCTGATCCATAAAATCCATCGTCGCCTGACCATCATGGACTTCCGCAATCCGATATGTACGCCCCGAATAAAACAAAATGCGTTCACTCACGGTTGTTTTGCCTGCATCAATATGCGCCATAATACCGATATTTCTCACACGCTGCTTGGGACTCGGGGCCATGTTTCACTCTCCAATCATAAAAATCAGCACAAAATTGTGGAATTTCAAAGGAACTCAGCCCTTTGATACACCCAAAAACATAACACTTATCAAACCATAGCGTTTACGCAAAATCGCAAATCACTCACAAACCGACACAGGATAGGAATGCAAAATGAAATACAAAAATCCCATTCCCACCCCCTAAACATTAGCCATCAGTACCTGTTTGACTTACGATAAACGTCAGTTCTATGGCGGATTACAAGGGCTGAACCCCTCAGCGACTTTGGAACTCAGCCCCCAAAAGAACATTGCGTACACCCAAGGACGAGATGATCCGTTGCAAGAGCCTTGAACTCGTCCGGTGGAACATTGCATACATCCCGGGAACAACATCCCGGTGATTTGGGAAGCTTAGCCCCCCAAAAAGAATAATCCCCGTGAAACTTCTCTCAAAATTCCTTACGACGCGGACGAACTTCCGGCATTTCCATCGTATCGTATGACTCCGCCAATTCAGGCGTCACAATCGGCGAAACCGAGGTATCATCAAACATGATATCCGTATCTGCACTGGACGGCAAAACAGACGCATTCCCCATCCCAAAGGATGAAATCTTCGATATCGAAATATCCATATTGGCATGGTTCACGCCATGATGCATCCCAGATTCCGATATACGACGTGATGCCCCCAGCACTTGATCCAAAGATGTCGAACCCTCAGACACAGATTCAAGCGCCTTGGACAAAAAAGATGCCATCCGACCAATCTCTGGCGCAAATAATTCAGACAGAAAACGTTTTAAAGCCACCGGCGTCTGCGCAAAACCACCAACTTTCATATAATTGCGCAAATCTCCAGCAAATTCGCCTGCCGTCGCATAACGACGCACAGGATCACGCTCCAAACCCTGCATAATAATCCGCGAAAGATAAGCTGAAAAACGATAATCACGCTTATGCGGCGCCTCTATTTCATCGTGCATCAAAGCCTGAATCGTCAAAATATCACTTTCACGTTCAAAAACAGCCATCCCAGTGGCCATTTCATACAACACCGCCGCCAAAGCAAACGTGTCGCTCCGCCCATCTACATCGCCGCCCTCGCATTGCTCAGGACTCATGTAAGCCACTTTGCCCACAATCATCCCACGCTGAATATCATTATCCACTCCGCCAGAACGCGCCACACCAAAATCAAAAAGACGGCAAAGCCCGTCATAACAGACAAAAATATTATCCGGTGTCACATCCCGATGCACAATCTGAAGCCATTGACCTGCATCATCACGATACTGATGCAAATAATCCAATGCCTCCAAAATCTGAACACCAATCCAAGATGCCACCTCAAGCGGCATCTTCACCTTGCGCTCACGCATGCGCACAAATACCTCGCGAAGCGTCACACCTCGCAAATATTCCATCACCATCGTATGACGGCCATCAATCACACTGCAATCCCACACACTGATAATATTCGGATGCTCTAAATTCAAACTGATGCCCGCCTCGTGATAAAATAAACGTACATACTCGGCAACATCATTGCAAGCCGGCAAAATACACTTCAATGCCAAAAACTTATGCACACCCGGCGCCACCCGACGAAGCGCAAGCCACGTCTCGGCCATGCCGCCTACACCCAAACGCGTAATCAAATCATAAGGTCCAAACTGGCGCACAGCCGGTGCTTCACTCATACCGATCTCCACAAACGGACCGTTCACTCGCAAAATTGATTCAAATAATCTACAATGCCATCCAAACCCGCATCCGTCATATAATAACCATGCAAATTCATCTGATGACAATACTCTTCAATCGCATCAGGCTCGCCACTGCATATCAAAACAACAATCATATTCTGTAAACGCGGAGATGCCATAATCGTACTCAACAACACATCCGTATCCGTGTTGGGCATATCGGGGTTAAAAAGCAAAATATCAGGACGCTCAAAATCAAATTTCGCCAAAATCCCATAAGGCCCCGTCAGCACACGCACATCATAACCGCCCGCCTTCAGATTCTTCTCCAGCGCAAGCACTCTTGAAAGCTGATTGTCCAAAACCATCACTTTGGGCATCCCAACACTCCTTGATGCACAAACCGCCATGCCGGTATCACTCCACATCATACCGGCCAGACCCCCCGACAACACATACCACCTGCCCAAAGGCAGCTTAAACAAGCCTAAAATAAGACATATCAAGTCAAAATCAAGAATGAATTGCCATCCGCTCATTATAATGAAGTATCTGAGGAGGGGGGCAAGCCCCCTACGGCGCTATTTGCGCGGCGTATTGAGCCCTTTTGGGGCGAAATAGCCGTGCAACGCAAGGCGTATGGCGGCTCACAGAGCCGTCATAGCCGCGCCAATACGCGCCTACCCCCCATGCGGGGACACCCCGCAACGCCCCGATCCGGCAGTATTAAGTTTTTCATGAAGGACGTGGGGGACTGTTTAAGCTTGGGTTTCGTCCTGTTCCTTTGCGGGAGTCATGACGCGGATGATACCGACACCGCAGTTATCGCCGCCGCCGCCGACATTAGCCTGCATAATCAGTTCGAGGCATGAGAGTGCGGCGCTCATATTTTGGCGCAGGATTTCGTGAATCGCGAGTTCGCTGGCGGTGATATCGCAGGCGATATAGTCGAGGATGCCGTCTGTGGTGAGCATAATGGTGTCGCCGGGCATCAATTTGAGCTGATAAATATCGAAGCTGAGAACGTCATCTTCTTCTTCCTCGTTATAGTACCCGAGGCATTGGACGAGTGAACCGGCGTGTGGATGTCCTGCGCACATTTCGACGGGCAGACCGTTGATGATGCCAACCGTGAAGAGGTTGTGATCGCGAGTGATGCAGGACATGGAATTTCTGCGCACGACATAAGCGCGGGAGTCACCGATAGAAGCCAAGGTCATGATGCCATCTTCGATGATGGCAACGAGTGCGGTGGAGCCCATGCATTCTGAGGACATGGGATTTTTATCGGCAAATCTGTCGCGGATATATTGGCAGATGGTTTCGTTAGATTGTACGAGGATTTGTGTTACGATTTGGCGCGGGTTTATCGTTTCTGACTTTGCGATTTCATCGTCCCAGAGTCGGCTGGCGGTATCTGTAATGATATGGCTTGCGATGTCTCCGGAGCCATAAGTCGAGGTGGAAACGCCGTCGGCAACGACCATGAGGATACGGTTTTTATCTTCCGAGTGTTTGAGGAGGATGGCGTCCTGGTTGATGGGGCATCTGAGTCTTTTATTGATGCCGATATGGGTATCGACGGCCATATCGAAGACGAGTTCGGGCTGTGGTCCTCTTCGTTCTTGGATTTTATCGAGCATTTCCTGCATTTCAGCCATGAATTCGGCAACGTTTTGGTATCTGAGTTCCGGATTTGGCTTGATGGCTTTGAGGATAATTTCGTCCCAACCGATGGGGAAGAGGGGGTTGAAGGCTCTCGGGAGGAGAGCGGCTTCATAGGCGAGGAGTTCGCAAGTGGGGACTTTAACGCCGGCGACGAGATAGTAGGCGAGTGCGCCGAGACTATATGTCATTTGCACGGGTTTAAGGTGTTGTCTGAGGAATCCGAAGCATTCTGGTGGAATGGCGGCGAAATCGACTTGTCTGTGAGCGACAGCGCATCTTTCGTTCCATGGCAAATCGAAGGAAGCGATGCCCATAAATTGGACATGGTCGTTATCGAGGATGGTATTGTCAGGTGAAATGCGCATGAGGGTATGGCCGGTTTGATAGATTTCGGTCAAGGCATCGGCCAATTTTTCGAGCAGCAGGAAGATGACATCTGGCGAAGGGGTGCCGGTAGCTTCTCTCCATGAGCGCAGTGTGATGATATTTTTGAGTGCGTAAGCTTGGACTCTGGTATCACTGAGCATCGCATCGAAATCGGCTTTTCGGATGTGATGCTGGCAATTTTCGGGGATAGGTGTACGTCCTGAGACGGGGAAGTGAATGCAAATGAGCCACGGATTGTCGTTATCGTCGGTGGCATGCCACATGAAGGTGGAGTCGAACCCCGATCTGGTCATGACAAGTTTGAGGCATACGGGGTTATCTTGTGAAGTCATATCTGGCTGTTGCAGGACAAAAGCCAGGGCATCGCCGCCGATTTCAAGCACGGCGTATGAGGAGTCATTGTTACATTCTGTTTGAGGTTTGAACTGACTTTGCTGCACATATTGGGCGACATCATGGCAAAAGACGATGATATCGCCGTCGGCCGGACATGGAATCGCTTGAGGTTGTTTAGCCGGCATAAGGCATTGCTGTGTTGTCTGGTTGACGGCTGCAGGCTCTGCATTGTTTGTCATCCGCGTTTGAGCGTCATCCATCTGTGAGGATGGTGTTTGAACATTATCCTGGGATGATTCGCCTGTACATGCTTGGTCGTTGACACCTGTTGATGCCGTAGGATCAGGCGTGACAGAACTTTGATGATCTTCAGCCTTATTTGGGGGATATGACTCAAACATGCCGTTGTTTACCTTTCAGGGGTTCAGATTGAAACAAAGTGCAGCATTTTACTTGGATGTAAAACTATCATTACTCAAATACTAAAGACTATCTTTTTTTAACGCAAATATGGTGTAGAAAATCAGCTGATTTTTGAAACGTGAGATGATGCAGGATTAAAATTTTTGTTCCTGTTCAACGATGAGCCAGCCTTTTTCAGCTTTATTGTATTCCCATGTAGAAAAAACGCGTCCGGTGTAAACGGAGGGTGAATTTCCTGGGTACCATTGCATTTGCGATTCGATGACAAAGCAACCTTTATCTTCATCGGGATCGGAATGTTGGCATGGGCTGCTGGAAACGACTTCGATTTCAGCAAAACGGAGTTTTTGTGAGTTAATGCCGTCAAGCCATGAGGCTCGGCTGTTGGGTGCAATACGGCGTGCTGCGATTTCATAACGTTCAAAGATAAGATCGCGATGATATTGTTCAACGTCTTTAATCAGAGATTGAAATTCAGTTTTTGAAGTCTGGCATCCCGGCAAAGACGGCAGCAAGGCCAGGATAAAACAGCATGTGAGATATTTACGCATGGGTAGTTTAAACGGTGAAATCGTAGCAGTAAAACACAAATAAAAAAGCAATGTGTCGTATGTACAACCACATGTTATTTTAGCACAAAATTGCAAGAGAAAGAAATTTGCAATGTTTTATATTTATAACAGCTTATTCATGATGTTCAGAATGCTTTGAATGCGTTGACATTTAGAGGGGTTTTCACGACAATATTAATTTGACCTGTAGGAAGGTTGGATTTGATGATTCCTTGGATTGGGTATTGCCATGCTTTGTGTGAATTGCGGGAAAGCCAACGCGGATAATTTCAGATTTTGTCAATTTTGCGGCACACCAATGAAAGCCGATGCTCACAAAAGTCATTCGGATTTGAGTCCTGAATCTTTGCCTGAGTCTACCGTGACAAGTCCGATTTCTTTGGATGACTGGCTGATTGATTCCAGTATTGAAGACGCCTCTTTGAACTCACCTGCTTTAAGTGAAAGTGATTTCAACTTGTCTGATATTTCCATGCAAGCACCGGTGAGTGATGTAAATCAAGAAACAATGGTGCCTGCGGACATGGACAGCCGCGATTTTTCTGACGGTATGCCACGTCCGGCTTGTGTGCCTGCGTCTTATGCCAGGCATGAGGAACGTATTTGCCAGAAATGCGGGGTTGCCATTGCTGACGGACATCGATTTTGCGGCAATTGCGGCTCCCGTTTTGAAAGCAAAGTTGCGCTTGAAGCTGTGTCCCGCGAGCCGGATATCGTAGGCTCAAAACGTGCCGTTGAACGCGTTAGCTTTGTACACAGACGTGTGCAGTCCGGCCCCGAATATGCCCGTTTTATGCTTTATCATATCAATGACGACGGCAGCATGGGCGAGTCGATTCCGCTGTACGAAGGGGAAAACATTATTGGGCGTACGAGTTCGAGTTTGCTGAGTACGGATCGGTTTGTAAATCCCAAACATGTGCGCATTATTTGTGATCAGAATTATGCCATTGTTGAAGATTGCGACAGCCTTAACGGTGTGTACCTTCGCATATCGGATGAATCGATAACGCTTTTGGACGGCGATATTTTCCGGATTGGCGAAGAAGTGATGTCTTATCATGAAGGCAATTCAAATCAGCCGATTTTAAAAAGCCGCACTTCCGAACATACGATGTTGATTGGTGGTGATGAGCGTCCGGGCTGGGGATATTTGCGTCTGATTGTGGGGGCATTTTCTGAAGGCAATGTTTATCGACTTTGGCAGCCGAGCATTTCTATCGGCCGTACGCATGCCGATATTCTTTTCCCGAAAGATGGCTTTGTTTCGGGAACGCATGCCACGTTAAGCTGCGACGGCGATTCGGTGCAGTTGACAGATTTGAACAGTTCCAACGGGACATTTGTGCGTCTGAAAGCTCCGTTGCGTCTTGATGATGCCACATATTTCCTCATCGGTAATCAATTGTTGTGCATTGAACCGAGGTAATTGGATTTTTGGGTAGGGGGCAGCCGCCCCCTTCGGCGCTATGGGCGCGGCGTATGGAGGCCGCAGGCCGACATAGTCCGCGCCGCGCATGGCGTATGAAGGCCGTCAGGCCGACATAGCCTGCGCCCATACGCGCCTACCCCCACTTGCGTGGCAAAGCCACGCAATACTCCGTGCCCTTGTATCACGGCTTTTTTCATTGCATTTCTTTTTCTCAGGCATTTTTGCCTTTTGTTTTCACTCCCTACTCGCGAGGAAATTATGAGCGAAGCCCAGGCCCCCCTTTTTGAAGGTACGTTGTTCCTCTCCCCCAATCTCGATTATTTTCAGAACGGGGACGATTTTTTCGTGTATCACAACCTCTATGGTTACATCATGGGGATGAGCGAGGATCTCGTGGACTTTTTGGAATTTTTCCATGAAGCGCCGAAAAATGCGGATGAGGTGTTGGAACGGTTTGCGGAGATTTTTGACCGCGATACGATCCATAATTTCCTTTCTGTGCTGCGTCCCCTGGCGTGTTTACTGCCGGATCACGAATTTGAGCCGAACAAAACAAGTGTCATGTATCCGACCTTGGCGCGCTGGATTACAGTGGATCAAACGGATGCCAAGGCTGTTGTCATTTATACGTTTGACAGTCAGGCACAAGACAATATCGTGAAGATTACGCTCGATGCCTGGGAATCTCGCGTGTGGAGTTATATTAAAGGCGATAAATCTGTCTCTGAAATCGCTGAAATCATTGCCAATGAAGACGGTGCGCTTGTCGCCGATGTTGAAATGCGCATTCAGGCATCTTTGGCCTTGTGGACGCATAGTTCGGTTCAGGCCGTGAAGCTTTCGGCAGAACCTTGCACCAAATTCCGTGGCAGCCGTTTTGGTGTACCGCCTTATTTGATTTCAACCATGCCTTATCCGAATGTGACGGCACTTGTCCGTACTCGCGTGGATGAAGAAGGCAATGTTCTTGAACCTTATGAAGCCCCTGAACGCTGCAAGCCGGCTCAGATGGAGACGATTAAACTCGATAAGGAAACGATTGAACTCGATAAAAACTGTGCCCGTCTTTCTTCATTGCTCGCGCAGCCGCATCCCGTGCTTGGCAACCGTGCTTATGGACAGGCTGTTTACGATGTCATTTCGCGTTATGTTCCCGTGGGCGGCGAAAAATGTCGCATGCTTGAAGTCGGCGGCGGCCTTGGAGATACTGCCAAAGCTTTCATTCAGACTTGTGCAGAACGTCTGCCCGATATGACTCTGGATTATACGATCTTTACACCCGATGCCGCGCGCGCCGAAATGCTCAAAGGTGTTTTGGATGGTTTGAAGAATGTTCGTATTTTAACCGGTAATATCGAAGATATTGCAAAGATTCTGGATGGCGAAAAATTTGATATCATTTATTCCGATGAATTTATCGCCAATTTGCCGTCTGTTGCCGTGCGCAAAATGTCATTAGATGGCGGTGATGATGAGGAAGAAGATGAGGATCAGCCTGATACCGCAGAGCGCGAACTCAAGCCTGCGCATGCTTCGGATAACAATAAGATTACGTTTATCGGCGAAGGCGATGCGATTAATCTTATTTTTAAATACAAACTCAATCTTTGCGATGCCCCTGAAGATTTCATTCTGAATTCAGGTTCATTGAGATTGATTGGCAATTTGTCCAAATTGACGACCTTTGATTCACAGATTTTTATCGTCGAATTTGGCGAAGATATTAAATACCCTGTTCAGACAGTAGAGGATGGACAGATTACGTATTCACAGCATTTCGGCATTTTGAAGCAGGCGGCCAAATCTCTTGGGTTTATGGCTGACAGCCGCTATTGGATGGAAGAACTCAATATTGATCGCGATCTGCAAATGTTTGCAACAACGCGTTCACAGTTTAAAGCCATTCGTCAGATGCTGGGTGAACACGATGTCGTTCTCGAACGTAAGCCTTATGACAAAGCCCAGTTTGAATCATTGCTCAAAGCGGCAGGCCGCAGCAATGTCGTTGAAATCAACTATGAAAAGGCCGAAGAACGTATTTCTGGCTTAGTGCCTCATGCTTATAAGATGCTTCGCATTTATAAGGAACTTGAGTTTTAAAATTCCGCCGGGCTTTGCCCGCAAAGTTTTTGGGGCTCCGCCCCAAACCCCGCCAAGGGGCTGAGCCCCTTGGAACCCACAATGGGGACTTACGTTTTGGGGTGGGTTGGCCGGGTACTGATAACATTCGTTTTTGGGAAAAATGGGGACCCGCTCCCCCATTTTTCGTCCTTGCGACATACCACTTCGTAAGTCTTTTGTGACTTTGCGTATACCGTGGCCCCAAACCCCGCCAAGGGGCTGAGCCCCTTGGAACCCACAATGGGGACTTACGTTTTTGTGAATGAGCCCCTTGGAACCCACAATGGGGACTTACGTTTTTGTGAATGA
>JAGBXG010000412.1 GCA_017629415.1 Pseudomonadota bacterium
CGACGATTCATGTCAAACTACTATTCAACTGAAGGGATGGAAATCCAATCCGAGAAAACCTGAAAAACAGGCATGAGGGCAAAAATCATCCCCTTTGATTCTGCTCCGAGGGGAAACTGCGGGGCGTTGCGGGGTGTCCCCGCTTTGGGGGTAGGCGTGTATTGGCGCGGCTATGACGGCCTCACGGCCGCCATACGCCTTGCGTGGCGCGGCTATCTCGCTTCGCTCAATACGCCGCGCCAAAAGCGCCGTAGGGGGGCTCGGCCCCCTCAAAAAAAATTCAGTATCCAATATCCAATGCGCTGCATTTCTTCATCATGCAGACTTCGTTTCAGTATCAGCTGATTGCGCAGCGGCTTCCGCAGCCTTTTGAGCAGCAGCTTTGGCTTTGATGCCGGCAAAAATGTCGATTTGATGATTATCGCGAACGGGACGCAAAATCTTGCGCGGACATTTGGTCACACATGCCATCTGACAATCCCCGTCAAACTCAAGACATGCATGAGTATCGATGTAAATCATGTTGTCCACACTGCTGATGGCATGGGCAGGACAAGATTTGACGCACAATTTGCATCCGATGCAGCCCACATCACAAACATCCTTCACCTCTTTGCCAAATGCTTTGGACGAACACGGCACATAAACTCGCGATGCAACAGGCTGAACCTCAAGCACAGATTTGGGACAAGCTTTGACACATGAACCGCAGCCTACGCATTTCGCTGCATGAATGACAGGCATATGATTCTGAATTTCAATCGCGCCAAAAGGACAGGCTTTCGCACAATCACCCATGCCAATACAGGCATATTGGCATTTGGAAGGCCCGCCATAAGCCAAATCTGCCGCCGCACATGACTCAAAACCAATATAATAATGACGATGAGACACATGCCCGTCCTGCCGATCGCATCTCAAACGAGCAACAGAATCTTCCACCTTGGCCATTTCTTTCTGCGTGATCTTGGCAACCTGAGCACCTACAGCTTCTTTGCCAGGAAAACACAAATTGGGCGGAACATTCGGGTCTTCCACTACGGCTTTGGCATACCCCTCGCAACCGGCAAAACCGCATCCGCCGCACTGTGCTTGCGGCAGAACTTCCATCACTTCTTCAACCTTAGGATTGCGTTCAACTGCAAATTTATGAGCCGCAATCGCCAGCCCAATGCCGAAAAAAACGCCAATACAGCCTAAAAGTGCAAGCCCGGAAAGGGCAATTTCTACGAGTTCTGACATGAGGAAAGGATAGGGGAATTACTTTTTGAGTGAGATAAAAATGGGTTTGCGCGGATCATGCTTGCCCAAAACCATCATCTGAGATTGCTGACCTTCTCGAATCTCTACCTGAATTTTCGAAGGATCGCCAAAAATATTCAGAATACATGGCGACTCTGCACAGACTAAACTGTTATTGACATAAACATTGGCCGATGTCGGCGTGCCAATAATGCGATAAGGCGTCACATCCTTAAGGCTTCTCGTAGACTTGCCAAGCTGGCCGCTGTAAGCTGCAACATACGCCATTTGAGTCGCCATCGTTTTGATGGTGGCAAACGTCACAACATTCGGCTTGTCTGGAATATCGGCTTGAGCTGCCGCTGCGGCTTCAGCTTTTGAAGGCACGGGGGCAGGCTCCGGTTCCGCCTTGATAATCCCTTTTTCTTCAAGCAATCCAGATGTCCATACATAACCTGCACCACCAAGCAGAAGCAGAACGGCAATCAGAATAAGCGTGGGTTTGACAAAACTGCGCTTTTCTATCGGCTTATTCAACACTTTTGCGGGCTGAGCAGCACTGGAACTTAAGTCGACATTCTGAGCCTTCGGTTCATCCTTGGCAGGTAGCTGAACTGCCACTGAACCGCCTGCCCAAAGATCTTGCTTAATATCTGCCTGAGTCTTATCGGTAAATGATATGCAGGCATCCTGAAGATCACCAAGCGCTGTCTGCAGCGATTCCCCCACATTAAAATCTTCTTTGAAAGTGCTTTGTGGCGAAAGCTGCGACTCAATCATGACTCGGCCGCTGCCTGTGGGCGATCCCTTCGCACCACTCATCAGGGGTACTCCCTTGCCGGATACAGCCTTGAGATTGGTTTTGGAAATAGATGACGCATCAAGAAGCGGCACACTCGATTCACTGCCAGCTCGCATATGACCAAGCTCAGGAATCGATTTGGACTTGCCGCCATTGACCATGCTGTCAAAATCATCAAGATCACTGAGGAAATCATCCTCTTCATCATCTCCAAGTTCAGCAGGACTCATGCGCTTGAACATCGTGGAGTCAAAACGTGTCCTGAGCGGCTGCTCAATCACCATCGTTTGCATCATCCGATTCGCAGCACGAAGCTCTTCATAAAACTCTTGCGTCGATTGATAACGCTTAGACACTTCCTTCTCAACAGCTCGCGCAATAATCGGACCCAAAGGCGTACAGGCAAGCTTGTGCGGTATCGTGACCGGATTATGAAGCTGCATGCGAAGAACTTCACGAGGATCATCATGATCAAACACGAACTGTCCCGTAAACAGCTCTATCATGATAAGCCCTAAGGCATAAATATCGGTCCAAGGCCCCAACTCCTCATGACGAATTTGCTCAGGCGCCATATATTGCGGCGTACCCACAAGCATCTTCTTTTTATCCGCATCGTTCGACGAATCCTTCGACATGATAGAGGCTACGCCAAAATCGATAAGCTTCACGACATCCTCGCGAGCTCCGACATTCATCAGCATGATGTTCTCAGGCTTCAAATCACAATGCACAATATTGTGCTTGTGCGTTTCAACAAGTGCATCCACAACCTGAAGAATAATATTGCATAAACGCGGACCACTGAATGGACCATCGCTCATCAAAATATCGCCAATCTCACGACCGTTGACAAGCTCCATGACAATACACGGCACACCACCACGCAAAATGTCAAAATCATAAAGCCTGACAATATTGGGATGATCCAAATTCTTAATGGCTTCAAGCTCATCACTAAATCGTGACAATACACCGGATGTCGTATTGATAAACTTTACCGCGACAATACGATCCAGCTTGATATCGCGCGCGCGCCATACACTGCCAAATGCGCCATCGCCAAGCGGAGATATCGTCTCGTATTTGTTCAGAAGAATTTCGCCAACTTTAGGTTGAAATGCCATCACAGCCCCTTCTTGCGTCGTATGTCTTCAAGAACTTGTTGGTACTTAATGTCCCATGCCATCGAACCTTCATTCAGATTCTTTATCCGCTTGCGAACTTCAGCATCTAACTCATCATCCATAGATGTATGCTTATGAATAATGGGACGTGCTATGCGGCGAATATCATTATTGTCTGCCCATACCTCTTCAACATGCAAGGTGTGAAAAAGCATCTCAATCAGCTGATCTGTCAGCCAATCAATCGCATCATCACCCAATGCAAAATTATACTTCTTGGCAATCTCACGCTTCAAACGATTCAGAGAACCAAAATCTAAATTGCGTTTCGCAATCATCTCCTGAGCCTCTTCATGAATCCGACGTTCCGTATCCACATAAGATTTAAAAACGGCCTCAATATCGAGATGAAATTCACTCATCTCCTCGGCACTCACCTCAATCGCCTCTTCAGATATCAGCTTGTTGGCAATTTCACTCGCCATCAGAGAAATCTTGCCTTTGTAAATTTTCATACTCCACCTGCACTTAATGAAATACGGGCACACACAAATACAATTTTACATTATATGGTTTTTAATGTGAATTCGCTACAAATTCCCACGGACAAGAAGAACAAATCATCGTTTCAATCTCTAAAATAAAGGCATGGTAACACTCACACTGCAACAAAAATGACGCTCACCTTTGGGATTCCGTATTAACCGCCAATCACATACTGATAAACAGCCTTTGGCTTGACATCAAAATAAGATGAAACCACATCCCGAATATCTCTGGCTGAAATCTCACGAGCTTTCATTAAATCGATGAGCTTAATCGCCTCAGAGGGTAACGCTGATTTGTCCGCATTCACTTCAGGTTCGGCACCTTCAATCACAAGACAAAGTTCACCTTTGCACGGCGTGTCCGACCATTTCGACAACATCTCACCAGCTGTCATGCGCTCAATCGATTCAAATTTCTTCGTCAGCTCACGGCATAAACAAACTCGACGTCGTTCCCCCATGACGGCAATGAGATCTTCAAGCAAAGAAACAAGTCGTTGCGGTGACTCATAACCCACCAAAACTGTCTCGCGAGATGCAAAAGATTCAAACAAACTACGCCGTTCAGAACTTTTTCTCGGGAAAAACGCCACAAATTCAAAACCAGTAAACCGATAAAAACCGCTCGCGCTGACTGCTGTAGGCACAGCACACGCCCCAGGTAAAGGACAGACTTTAATGCCAGCCTCCAAACAGGCATCCACCAAACGACTGCCAGGATCTGATACGCCAGGTGTCCCAGCATCCGTGATGAGCGCTGCATTCTGACCCTCCTCTAAACGTGGCATAAACTGATCGGTGCGCAATGCCTCATTATGCGCAAAATAACTCACCAGACGCTTCCGAATCCCAAAATGTTCCAACAAAATACTGCTGTGTCGTGTGTCTTCACATAAAATAAAATCTACGCTATGGAGCACTTCAATGGCGCGTTGCGTCATATCGTTCAAATTTCCAATCGGTGTAGCAACAATATAGAGTGTTCCGTATGACATGGTGTTCCCGTCTCATTGATATTTTACAAAGTCTTCAAACTCCGCGATGCCGAATCGTCAAAATTCATCCCGATGCTCAAGTCCCTACACGGGGCACTCAGGAAGCTGCCGGATACGACATCACCAGCGCAGAAGATATCACAGTACCGGCCGGAGGTCGCGTACTCATTCACACTGGATTAGCCGTTGCCCCCCCTAAAAACTGCCATATTGAAATCCGGCCCCGAAGCGGACTCGCTCTGAAACACGGCATCACAGTCCTCAATACACCAGGTACGATCGATGCCGATTATCGCGGCGAAATCATGGTCATTCTCTTCAATACATCCAAAGACGATTTTGAGGTGCATATCGGTGACCGCATCGCACAAGCTGTTATCATGAGACACGAAACTGCTATCTGGCAGCTCGTTACGTCGTTCGAAGATACCCCGAGAGGTGAAAAGGGATTCGGAAGTACCGGACGATAGCGGAATGGAATACAGGGTCCCATTTTGCCCCAAAACGTCAGCTATCAGTACCCGTTTAACCTACAAAAATCGTAAGTTCACATTGTGGGATTCCAAAGGGGCTCAGCCCCTTTGGTGGGGTCCGGGGCAACGCCCCGGTGGGGTCCGGGGCAACGCCCCGGCGGGGTGTGGGGCGGAGCCCCACAAAAAAAAGCGGTCAAGTTTGACCGCTTTTTTTATTAAAAGATCTGAAGTCCTGAGAAGCCGAGGAATGCCAGTGCGAATTGACCTGCCGTCATAAAGGCGATTGGCAATCCTTTGAAGGATTCGGGGATTTGAGCAAGCTCAAGCCGTTCGCGAACTGCGCTCATCAGATAAAGCGCGAGCAAAAATCCGCCGCCAGCTCCCAATGCCAGCATAATCGTTTCAATCAGGGAATATTGGTTGCTGGCCATATAAAGCGGAACGGCAATGATAATGCAGTTGGCAATGACCAATACAAGGAAAACGCCGAACGAATCAAATAAGATGGGATTCACCTTGCGCAAGATCGTATCAACGGCCTGAACTGTCAGCGAAACAAGCCCAATAAAGACGACGACTTGCAAAAAATCGAGGTGGAACGGCACGAGCACATATTGATAAAACAGCCAGCTCAAAACTGCGGCCACCAACATGACAATGGTAAACACAATGCCCATGCCGGTTGCTGTCGATTTGCGTTTTGAAGTTCCAAAGAAAACGCACAACCCCAAATATTTGGTAAAGACATAGTTATTGATGAGCAATGCCGAAATCATAATCGAAATCAAGTAGGCAAAATAAGACCTTGCTACTTCTACGTTGACGGGGCCTGTGCCAGCCTTCAGCTCCGGTGATTTGACGATATGGGTTTCAGACTGATTCAAAGGTTCAGCAAACGTCAGTCGGATATCTTTCGTATGCGGATTTTGAACCACCTGCGTGGGATGCATCTGAATGTCGGGATCATTCTGCTCAAAAACTGTAAATGTTGACGGTATCAGCAAGTCCGCCTGCACAGGTTCCGCTGTCGTCAGAACAATTTCATTTGTGCCTTCAAAAGCCTGTTTACGCACAAAGCTGTCCGAATTTTCCCCCGGAAACAGCATCACAATCGCGGCAATCACAAATATGGCAACCGCTGAGGCGATGACGATGAGAATGTCTCGCGTCTTCTTTTTCATGGAAATTTCCTTATAGCTAGGGAACGCAAAGTCACCAATCACTTACGAATGGGCACGTTGCAGGAACGCTGAATGAGATACAGGGTTCCTATTTAACTCGCAATAAACGCCCAATCGATGGTGAGCTCCAAGGGGCTCAGCCTCTTGGCGGAGTATGAGGCTACGCTCTACAAAAACTTTACGCATACTTAAGATTTGTTTTCAGCTTTAAGCTTTCGTTCGCGGTACATGGCTTCAATCCAATTGAAAAAGGCCATCATAATACCGACGACGAAGAAACCGGCGCATGGCAAAATAAAGAAGAGCAAGGGTTTGAAGCCCAAAACATCGTAACCGAGGACGGTGCCGGATCCGAGCAATTCGCGGACAAATCCGAGCGCGACCATACCGATGAGGAATCCCAATCCCATGCCGACGGCATCGAAAAACGAGTCGCTTGGAGATTCTTTGCATGCAAATGACTCGAGACGCATCGTGATAATGGCAAACGCCACAATGAGCTTAATAAAAATGCCCATTTCGGCATAAGCCCCGGGCAGCAAAGCGGCCATGACGAGGTCAATTACCGTAACCCAGCTTGCAATCGTCAGCGTATACGTCGGAATACGAATGCGCGGATGAATCCACTTCTTCACAATGGAAATGGTCAGGCTGGAAAATACTTGTACAAAGAACACCGCGATACCCAGCATGAGTCCGGTCTTAACTGTCGTAGACATGGCAACGGCAGGACACATCGACAAGGCCAGCTTGAATATCGGGTTTTGGCTCAAAATCCCGCGAGCCAGAAGCGATGATTTAGAAAGTGTATTGCTCATCTCATCATCCTTGGACTTTGATTAAAATCCAGTTTGGATATTTTGTGATTTCAAGGCTTTATCGAGCAAATCCATGCGATAAGCGAACTTGCGCACAATGGCTTTATTGCCGTTTAAAACGGCTCGCGAGGATATTGTCGCGCCGGTTAAAGCATAAATAGGGTCTTCAGCATGGGCTGTCCGTACACTCTGTGCCTCTTCAGGGGGCAATTTACCAGCCAAAGCATTCATATAGTCATCGGGCATCGGTTTTTTGACGACTTCGAGCGTTTTAAGGTCGTCAAAAGAGCGGTTTTCAAACTGTCCTCGGAACCACGGCTGCACAATTTCTGCGCCCAATCCTGGGTCTTCTTCATGTTCCAGAACTTCAAAACCGAGCATGGAATAATCGTGTTTCAACGCAATCTTAACGCGGATATGCGTCTTAAACCCGGGATATTTGCCGTCCAAAATATAGGCGCTGCGTTTGCCATTATCGGCCACAATGGCCATCGTATCGGCATAACGCGGTTCAACGCCAGCACCTACAGCAGCCGCCACCGCGCCGGTTCGGTCTGTTTCTTTACGCATTTTCGCCGCATCGCCTTCCAGCGGATACTGTTTGACAAACCGCCCTTCCAAATCAAGCTCCACCATCACATATTTGCCATCCACAGTCGGCAGCACATAAGCCACAGACTGCGATTCGCCTTGCGCCAATACATAGCGGTACATCGTATGCATCGACATCGTTTGCGGTGCCGGATTACCCTTGCCATACCCCAAAAGCTCATACATCACGCGTTCATCGCGCAGCTGCTCGTTATGTTCTTTGGCATCGTGCGTCAGCAAAAACGTCGTGCCCATAATGACACCTGCAATCAAGCACGTGACCGTAAGCCGGATAGCAATGGAACAAATTTCTTTGAAAGCCGATTGATTCATGATTTACAAAAAGTGCATATCCTGTGAAATGACAACGCGCCATCCCGCAAAAGTTCGACAAATTTTATGGCAGGGGGCCAAGCCCCCTACGGCGCTATTTGCTC
>JAGBXG010000051.1 GCA_017629415.1 Pseudomonadota bacterium
CCAAAGTGAACAAACTACGCCAGCCGATTTTCCGGCTGATACTCAGATTTTGGGCCCAAAGTGAACAAACTACGGCACTTGATTTTCCGGCTGGAATTTGGCTCTCAGCTCCTCAAAAGTGTCATTTTCAAGCGCAGTACGAATTTTACGCATCAAATCCAAATAATACGTCAAATTGTGAAGTGTCAGCAGAATCACAGCCGTAATTTCTTTGGCAACATATAAATGTCGGATATACGCACGAGAGAATCGGCGGCAGGCCAAGCACTGACAATTTTCATCAAGAGGCCGCATATCTGTACGGTTGCTTGCATTGCGAATATTCAAACGACGGCCATTACCAATAAATACGGTGCCCATACGTGCATTTCTTGTGGGCATCACACAATCGAACATATCGATACCGGCGGCCACACCTTCCACAAGATCCCAAGGTGTACCCACACCCATCAAATAACGCGGATAATCTTCTGGCATATGATGGACAAAAGCTTCGCACATTTCATGCATTTCCTGCGGTGTTTCACCCACCGAAAGACCGCCAATCGAAAGCCCTTGAAAAGGCATTTCCACCAATGCTTCGAGATGACGAAGACGCATCTCAAGATCCAATCCGCCTTGAACGATGCCAAACAATCCCTGATGAGCAGGCCGTTCACAGCGCGCACATCGTTCTGCCCATGCAATACTGCGCTTAACACTGGCTTCAATGCGCTCGCGAGTTGCAGGCAATGCCGGACAGTCATCAAGAACCATGGCAATATCACTGCCAATAGCCCCTTGAATATCCATCACGAGTTCTGGCGTATAAAAATGCTTACTGCCATCAATATGAGACTGAAAATGCACGCCATCAGGATCAAACTTGCGCATTTTGGACAAACTGAACACCTGAAATCCGCCCGAATCGGTAAGATAGGCACGTTTCCAATCGGCAAGCTTGTGCAAGCCCCCAGCTTCACGTAACAAATCAATACCAGGTCTGAGATACAAATGATAGGTATTGGCCAAAATAATGGCAGGATCAAGTGATTCGACTTGTTCGACACTTAAGGCTTTAATGGCGCCATTGGTACCGACAGGCATAAACACTGGCGTTTGAATATCACCATGTTCTGTATGCACGACACCCCGTCTGGCTTTTCCACATTTTTTGATGAGTGTATATGAAATAGGACCTTTTTTCATGACATGCCCTTTTGAATAATCCATGGAACAAAAAAAATCCCTCGCCAAGCCGGCGAGGGATTTAAGTCATAAGACAAATCGTCTAGAACGTGAATCCGGCGACGACACCACCGCCATCGCTACCGACGGACGGACTGACATAAAGCTCGTTCGCGAAGATATCATCGTTATTATCCGGACGGATCAAGAAGAGAATAACAGAAACAACGGCAGCAACGGCACCTGTTGCATAAAGGATGTTAGCGATCATTGCCCAGTCACTGGCTGTATCGAATTTATCCTTGGCGTCTTTCTGATGCTGACCATCCAGGTCGTTATATTTGTTATTCTTATTGTCATCGATCATCTTCTGGATTTCTTTATCCATTTCACCGGCGGTGTAACCCATGTAAGCACCAGCACCGATAGCACCAAGTGCCACAACACCGACAACGATACCAGCAATCATCTGACCCAGCGGCAATGGCGCAGCTTCTTCCACTTCACGCTTCGTCAACAAAGAGTCAATCGAACCCGTATCTATGTTAAAGAGACGGAGCAAAGCACCGCTGATGTCTTGTTCCTGTTTGCGCAGACGGCTCTGTGTATCGAAGAAAATCGAGTTCTTGTTCGTCGATGTGCTGACTTCGATCATATCAAACGTGATCTGAGGTCTATCGCGATTTTCGGTATAAATACGACCAACAATAATGTTAGCCGCACCAATCTCACGACCCATATCAGCCAAACACACAGGATCATCCAAACATGTCAAACGCTCATCTTCGCTCATCGCTGCAAGCTTTTCTTTGACAGGAATTGCCTCGACGGAATCAAATTCAGTATAATGCTCACCTTTGAGCTGTTCCAATGTGGCTTCCGTCAAATTGTCCAATGTCTTCTCAGGCGTACTGTCAACAGGCGTGAAAAACACTAAATTGACAGGCTTGCCGTTATTGGGCATCTCAAACTTTTTACCAAGATCAAGAGGAGGCGGCGCTTCTTCTTCTTCAGCAAAGTTGAAATCGTCCGTACTTCCCATGTCTTCGCTGGATTCATCAGAGAAATCAAATTCTCCCTGAGCCATCGCGATCGGCGAGAACGAGAACGTGAACGTCACGAGCACCAGGAACGAAAACAGGCGTTTTAAAACACTTGCTTTACGGAATGGATTGGACATGTCGCCTCCAGTCAAAGTGTACGCGGAGATTTGCGCAGTGTGAAATATCACTAAGTTATATTGTCTGATTTGCAGCTATCGTTTGGCTTCTGCATCACAAGACAAACCAAAATCGGCCTATAATTTAAGCCTAAAATGCATAGATTGCAAGATTTTAGATTGAACGCGCTGAATTGCTTCATTTCATTTTTCCAAATTTTCTCTCAATCACGCTTTTTTAATGAAAGGGGGCAAGCCCCCTGCGGCGCTATTGGCACAGCCAATACGCGCCTACCCCCAATACGGCGCTATTGGCACAGCCAATACGCGCCTACCCCCAATACGGCGCTATTGGCACAGCCAATACGCGCCTTGCTTCCTCGAATCTGCATCCAACGGCGGCAAAAAACATGAGTATTCAAAATGTGTTAAAACTTCCCAAGGCAAGGCAGAGCCCCAAAAGGACTTTGCATACTCAAAAGTCATTTCACTAAACCTTGACGCGATATCAAGTTGTAAGTTAAAAGCCCCGCGCATCTGTGGCTTTTGGGGAACTCGTCAGGAACGATATCACAGGCCGCAGGCCGGCGACGCGTATTGAAGGCTGAAAGCCGAAATAGCGGAGCCACATGCCGGACGTATGAGGCCAAACGGCCGAATAGACCGGCCTCACATATCCCCCATATCAAGCTTCTTTTTCATCACTCTTCACAGAAGGTCTGTTATGTATTCAACTCAGGATTTCAGAAAAAATCTTAAAATTGAAATTGACGGCGAACCCTACGTCATCGTCGAATGCCAACACGTCAAACCCGGAAAAGGCGTTGCCTTCGTTAAAACACGTTATAAAAGCCTCATTACCGGCAACGTGCTGACCAATAACTTCCGTTCGGGCGACACCGTTGGTAAACCTGACCTTGAAATGCGCGACATGGAATACCTCTATAAAGAAGAAGATAAATACGTGTTCATGGATCAAACCACTTACGATCAAGTTCACATCGACGAGAAAAATATTGAAGAAGCCATCCCCTTCCTCAAAGACAATATCAATGTCGAAGTGCTCTTCCATCGCGGCAAACCCATCAGCATCGACCTTCCGAACTTTGTCGTGCTCAAAGTTGTCCAGTCCGATCCCGGCGTCAAAGGCGATACCGCTCAGGGCGGCACAAAACCTGCCACCCTCGAAACCGGCGCTGTTATCCAGGTTCCGCTCTATCTGAACGAAGGCGAATATGTCCGCGTTGACACACGTACCGGCGAATATGTGGAACGTGCCAAGGTCTAATCGAACATTAAAATAAAGTTTTTAAGCCCCGTCTGCCGGACGGGGCTTTTTTTATGCCTGCTTCGCAACATTGGCTGCGTTGCTGACTGCTATGCCTGCGTTTTGGGCACTGCAATCCAGCCGAACGACTCCTTTGTCACAGTATTTTCATCCGACTTTGTCACTTTTTGAATCTGAACCATCCCCTCGTAAATCGTATTCTCCAAGTCTTCGGCCTGAATCGGTTCTGCAATCATCGGATAAGTGTCTTTCCACTTGGCAATATCTGAAACACAGGCTGCAATGCTTTCTGTTTTCTCAGGATAAAACTCAACACTTACCAAAATATCATGGCGGAAATTCAAAATAAAAGCACCATCCGGACGCTCATACCGCACAAGTCCAAGCGGAACATCCTCGGTGCGCTGAAATCCCTGAATGTCTGCCTGCAGAGCACTGACAGATGTGCCCAGCCTGTAAGAAAGTATGCCTTCTCCACTGCGCAGACACTCAAAACTGTAAGGTTTATTTTTAGCTTCTTCCTTGCGCACTTCTTCTGCATAAAACCATGCATAAATGCCTCCGCAGAAGATCAGCAGAACGACAATCGTTTTCCATTCGGCTTTCAGAAATGTGTACATGGCAATTTTTTATAAAGTTCTAAGATATTTAATGGCATGCGCAGCAGCTTTGGCACCGTCATGGACGGCTTTGGCCACTTGAAGCATACCGCCGATACAGTCACCGCAAGCATAGAGTCCCGGAAGCGTGGTGGCACAATTTTCATCGGCAACAATACGTGCACCTTCTGTTTCTGCACCGACTTTTTTGGCAAAATCCGCGCTTCCAGCCACACCGACGGCAACAAAAACACCAGCTGTCGGCACCTGAGTGCCGTCTTCCAGCTCGACAGATTCAAGCGCATCTTCTCCGATAAGACGGACAACCTTGCGCGTATCCACACGCAACTTGGGATTTTCAGGTGCTTCAAAAACAGGTGCATTGCCAAGCGTATAGATCGTAACGCTGTTGGAAGTCGCAAGTAATTCTGTAGCCTCGTGAAGAGCATAATCCCCATTGCCAAGGACGGCGACATCTTTGCCACGATAGAAAAAGGCATCGCAAACAGCACAATAACTCACCCCATGTCCTTCGAGACGTTTCAAACCGTCGATTTTGGGCGCAATGCGCGCAGCACCTGTGGCAAGAATAATCACATCACCGGGATATTGAGCCGTCTTGGTCATCACGGTCATTTTTTCACCCCAGCCAAGCCCCACAACTTCGTCCTGAATGATATCAACCCCAAGACGCTTTGCCTGACGAATACCGATTTCAAACAATTCCGGTCCGGTGATGGGCTCTTCAAATCCATAATAATTTTCAAGCTTTTCGGTTTTTCCAAGCGCCCCTTGATCTTTATAGATAACGGTCGTCTGAATGCCAGCACGCACGAGATAAATGGCGGCTGAAAGACCGGCAGGACCCGCGCCAACAATAACTGCTGTTTTACTCATATTTTACCTTAATATTTTGATGTAAATGCCATGGCGGCTTTTAAAGCGGCACAAAACGGTTCATCCGTCATATTCCGCCTGGTTTTATTTTACAACGCTCTTGATTTGTGGGGTAGGGAAATTTGGGCTTATCCCCAAACCGTGCTAAATGACATAAACGCATGGAAGGCGAAAAAAATGCCCATTGTGCCATATTACTGAGGAAATGCACGGATGCAGGAGAATAAAAAAACATCAAAAAAGACGGCTCGCACGAAGTCAGAAAACAAGCCGCGTCGCCAGCAAGCCGCCTCGAAACGCAAGTCCGAAAGTTCAGCAGCACGCTCGCGTGTAAAACGTGACACGACATCACGCAATACACAAAGTCATAATCCCCGAATACCAACAGCCAACCCACGCCGAAAACTGAAAAATTCCAAAGCATACGGCTACATCATTGCTGCCTTTTTTATTGTACTCGGGGCCGTACTTTTCTTGATGCTCTTTACCTTCACGTCCATGGATATGGCGGAAGATGCCGAGACTCAGCTCAACCTTTTCGGTGCCATCGGCGCAAACATCGCCAATATCATGCTGACGTTGTTCGGGCTGGCTTCTTTCTGGTTTTCGGCAGTATGCCTGTATATCGGCATTTACACTGTCTGCGGTCGTCAGTTTGAAGTCAAACCCTCCGAAATGATCGGCTTGATCGTGCTTTTGCTCGGTTCATCCCCTCTGTTTCATCTGGCCATCGAAAGCCAAGTGCTGGATCATTTGGCAGGCGGTGCACTCGGGCAAGTCATGGCAGACTTGGCTGCACATCTCATGCCCATAGGCGGCACCATTGCTTTGGGCATTGGCCTCTCACTTTTCGGCATTCTGCTCGTGACAGACACAAGCCTGAAAGCTTTCTGTATCGGACTTTGGCGCGTTCTGAAATGGCTGGGCAAAACCTTAGGCACAGCATTTGCGCAGCCTTTTAGGAGCCAGGATCATAAAACAACGCCTGTTTTATCGCACGATGACAAAGACGATGCCACTTCCGAACCCATCGAGGATATCAGCGGCAGTCTGTATTACGAGGATTCAACCTCTCAATTGCTGGATGGTCAAGCTTCAGATCTCGAAGAACGTCAAGCCGTTGCCCGTCAATATGAAGCCGAACTCCAAGAAACAGAATCCGCAGAACACCCCCTGCTCCCACCTCCACAGCCACAAGTTGAAACTCAAGATATCGAAGCTGTACTGGACGAAGCCCAAAACCAAGCTCTCCCCTCGTGCCTTGACGACAGCATGGATATTGCTGAAGATGCCGATATTTCGTACGATATCGAAACCGAAAGTGAAACCGATTTCACAGAAGCTGAAGACGCAGCAAACCAACCAGATATCCAGGCTGGCATTCCCACAGAAGCCTTGCCCTGTGAATCCGAAGAAATCGTTCAAAAAGAACCGGAAAAACAGGCTGACGGCCTCATCGGTATCATGGCACGCATCAAGCGTTCAGCTGCTCCGCGCCCGCGTTCTATCAAACGCAGTCATTCCGTACCTGCTTTGGAACCCGAATTTGAATTTGGGTCCATTCTGGAGCCGGAACAAATAGGCACCACGCGTGCTCCGAAACCAGTCCCTCAAGATCCGCCTCCAACATCTGTATTGGGCAGCTGGAAACCGCGTTCGATTGGCAAAAAATCAAGCAAAACCAGCAGTCCTGCAGATAATCATGTTCCCAATACGCCCTCTGAACCTCCCCACGATGCTCCCGAAAATCCAACGGTTGCTTTGAGTAATGGTCTGACCCCGGTCATTCCTAAAGTCAGTGGCATGCCTGCGCCCGAACTGCCGGTAAACATGACCAAAGATTTGCTGATGCAGCTGGCGACAGAAGAAATCGATTTATCCGAGATGAACGGCCATCAAGTGACAGCCGTGACCAAGATTGGAGACGCAGGCCGTCTCGTCAACGCATTGGCAGAAACTGAAGATTTTAAACTTTCGGATATCAGTCAAAAACCAAAACGGCAGTTCATTCAGCCTTCTGCATCTGAAAAAGTGACGGCTGAAGTGGCGGCCGTCAAACCGTCTGTGAAAACGTCAAAAACTGAAGACAAAACTTTGATTCCTGTTTCAGCGGAACTTCAGGCACTCATGGCTGAAAGTGGATATGCATGCAAATCGAAACGTCAATCCACAGGAATGGAATCATCTTTTTTAACGGGAACATCTGAAACGCCTGATTCTGCAACGCCTGATATTGATGTCGATGATATTTTAAGTGCAGCCATGCAGCATATTGAAGACATCGATCGCCCTAAGCCCGTCCCGGCTGTCCGACAGGCTTCGGGACATGCCGGGCAAACAGATGAAACGGTGGTGCCTGAAAGTCCCCGTCATGAAGCCGCTTTCAACAACCATTCGGCGTCTCTTCGTTCGCATGAGGGCGCAAATTCATTCGTCGTGGCTGAAGAAAAAAAACGCGTCAGTGTCGATGAGTTGCTTGAGGCAGACCGTAAACGTGCACAAAATGCCGCGGGTCAGGCTTATCAGCGTCCGCCGTTGTCACTTTTGCATTATGATCCGGCTTCGCAAAAAGGTTTTGATGCCGAATCCCTGCGCCTTTATGCCGATAAAATCGAAGATAAACTGGCGGAATACAATGTCCAGGGCAAAGTCGTTTCGATTTGTCCCGGCCCCATTATTACACGGTTTGAATATCAGCCGGCACCAGGTACCAAAGTAGCCAAAATTTCAAGTCTTTCAGATGACCTGATGATGGCACTTGAAATCACGAGCATCCGCATTCTTGCCCCAATCCCCGGCAAAAATGTCGTCGGTATCGAAATTCCCAACGAACGCCGCAATACCATTTATCTCAAAGAAATCATTGGCTCCCGTCAGTTTGAAGAAGCCAAAAGCATCTTGACGATTGCCCTGGGCAAAGACAGTGAAGGCGAACCTGTCGTCAGCGATTTGGCCAAAATGCCGCATCTTTTGGTGGCAGGCTCCACGGGCAGTGGTAAGTCTGTCGGCATTAACACCATGTTATGCAGCCTTCTCTACAATGCCACACCGGACGAAGTAAAGCTCATCCTGGTGGATCCCAAATGCCTGGAATTGAGCATTTACGAAGGGATTCCACATCTGCTGGTGCCACCCATTACAACCGCCAAAGAAACGGCTGCCGCACTGGACTGGGCCTGCGAAGAAATGGACGAACGTTATCGGTTACTGGCCTCGTTTGGCGTCAGAAATATCGCCGGCTACAATGAACAGCTGAAAAATCCGACACTGCCGCGTTCAGCCGAAAAAGTCGCAGAAAAAGATGCCGATGGCAATCCGCGCTACAAACCTATGCCTTATATCGTCATTGTCGTCGACGAATTCGCCGATTTGATGATGGTTTCAGGCAAAGAAATTGAAACTTCGATTGCACGCCTTGCCCAAAAAGCCCGTGCGGCCGGCATTCATATCATTCTGGCCACACAACGTCCTTCGACAAATGTCATTACGGGTGTCATTAAAGCCAACTTCCCGACACGTCTGGCGTTTCGCGTTTTCAGTGTCGTCGACTCTCGCACGATTTTGGACAGCAAAGGCGCCGAAGCCTTGCTCGGCATGGGCGACAGCCTGTTTTTGCCTCCCAATACGGGCATTTTGCAACGCGTTCACGGGGCTTATGTTTCAGATGATGAAGTGCAGTCGGTGGTCTCTTTCTTATCTCAACAACGTGCGCCGGAATACAATCTCGACATCACAACGCCGAAAGAAGACCCCGGTTTTGAAGACGATCCGTCTGTTTCACGCGCATCCAAGGATGTCAAATTTGACGAACTTTACGATCAGGCGCTTGAAGTCGTGCTCAGCAGCGGCCAGCCTACCGCCAGCTATCTGCAGCGCCGGCTTGATATCGGCTTCAACCGCGCGGCTCGCATTTTGGAACAGCTCGAACGCGAAGGCGTCGTCAGCGCCCCCATCGGCCCCAAAAAGAAACGCGAGATATTGATCGGACACGTCTAAAACTTTAAAGAAACGCAATGATCGAGGTCAGCCTGCCAGTTCGGACTCACTTACACAAACATCAAATCTATTGTGGGTTCCAAGGGGCTTGAGCCCCTTGGCGGGGTTTGGGGCAGAGCCCCAAAAAACTTTGCGTACACCGTGGGCAAAAGCCCCCTGAAAAATATCCCCAAATTTTCTATAAACTTTTTTTTGTGGGCTTGCCTATCGCCGCTTTGCGGCGATACGGCTTCGCGGTGCGCTATGCGTTGCCGCATACGCGCCCCGAATATGTCACCCAGGCTTACAGATTGGCCTCTGCAATCTTTTTAACTTTGTCTTTGGAAGACTGGAAGGAGAAGAGATCATAGAGCACGAACCAATTGTTTTTATCAATCACTTTTGGGAAAACACGTTCCATGACTCGCAAACGTCTGTCATCAAATTCTTGATCTTTGATCAGGGTTTGCAGCTGTGACATGGTGAAATAGTTGTAAGGCACGATAGAATCGAGCATTTGGATTAAATCACTCTCGAAAGAACAGTCATCAAGTTGTTTTTGGATAGCCTGGAATGTACTGGCATCGACAGGGGTTTTGACGACGGGTTTGGGCGCAACAGGCATGTTGGGATGCGGCGCGCCACCGGGATGGCCGTTGGGATGCGGTGCGTTCATGCCGGGATGGCCGTTGGGATGCGGTGCGTTCATGCCGGGGTTGCCGCCATGACTGGGCATGGGGGGACGCGCATTGCTCCACTGAGATTTCCAGTTATTGTTTCTATTTTTTGGATTTTTGCATTGCTCTGCAAAAGCTTTTTCACTTTCGTCCAAAAGCATTTTTAATTTGTGTGCATTGGGAAGCAATGCAGCATCGATATATCCATAAAGTAAATCGTAATAATCGTTAGCTGCTTTTTTCAAACGGCTCAGTTCATTGCTGTAAGCGACTTTATCTTGTTCGACGACACGGTTTCCCCAATCTTTATGCATATCGTTGACTGCGTTGACGACAGGTATGATGTATTTTTGAAAACCTCTGTCAGGGTTATTGAGCAAATCTTGCTGCATTTCCATGACGGTTCTGTCAATAGCCATCATCACGTAGACAACTTCTTTGTCATCCAAACTGCATTTTTTAGGGGCAGCACTGGCCATTACCGGAGCAAAAACAGCAAGCGCTAGGGCGGAAGTTAACAGAATTTGTGAAAAGCGTTTCATCATAAATTCTCCTTAAGATGAATCATGGGAGGTTTTGAGTTTGAACTCTGAGAGCAGTTTAATGCTCATCTCGAAATATCACACAGCAAATGCTATGCCATGATTTTATATATTTTCAATCATGACTGCTGATGCCATGTTATTTTACAAAATGTTTAGGAAATATTCGGAACATTTTTATTCATGACAAAATGACGTAAAGTAGTGTGAAAACAGCATGAAATCGGCATATTTGGCGATTTTCATTCAGAGATCAGCGATAAAACGAGACAAGGAGTCTGAAATGTCAAAGTTAACATTTCGTTTTTTTACGGTATTGGCACTTCTGGCGCTGTCTGGATGCGACAATGGGGATACTCAGCAGGATTTGGGAACATCGTCTCAGGCACTGCAGCCGAGAAATTTTGATCAGGTGGGCGGCGAACCTTGGGCAAACTATCAAGTCATCAGCAATCCTGTTGACAAATGTACGAATTATGGGCGCGTTTTGGCTGTCGGCGAAGTCAATGGCGACGGCAAACCGGACATTATTTCTTCCTTACATCATGCAGATGGCACGCGAGAGCTGGATTTATACTGGGGAAACAGCCACTCGCGAGTAACGATGCTCAATAATAATAAGCCTGCTTTGGATGGTTTGGGCACTGCACTTCGCGTGGGGGCCTTTTGTCCAGACTTGGAAGCCCGCGGGGATATTGTGGTGGCATCGGCGCCGGATTA
Organism: Pseudomonadota bacterium; assembly: GCA_017629415.1. The sequence continues at coordinate 11,025 of JAGBXG010000051.1, forward strand.
TGCCGGCGGACGCGGCGGTTTTGGTCTGGTTTACCGCAAACCGGCAGTTAAAACCCACCGTCGTATGACGCATCCCGATAAAGATGCCCATGCAGGTACGGCGTTTACGGTTGCCGATATGGACGGCGATGGCAAAAACGATCTTATTTTTCAGGCTCTGCGTCAGGGTAAATCGTCGATTGAAGTACAAAGCGACTTTTGTCATGGCGGAAGTGACATGAAAATTTCTGCTTACGTCATGGGAGGCGAAAGCTTTGGAGATGTGATTGAAGCCGCCGATTTGGATGGCAACGGTGTCATGGAAATCGTCAGCTATGACAGTGCCCTGAAATCCCTTGTCTTTTATCGCTGGAAGGCTGGTCAGCTCGTATCTTCGCGCACAGCATTGCCGCTGGAGGATACGGTCTCGGTCAATGCCTTGGCTTTATCGGATTTAGATGGCGACGGCAAACGCGATATTTTGATTGCCGATGCCGGATATGCCGGCGGTAAAGGCAGAATCATGGCTTATTTGAATTCTGATGCCGGTTTTGGAGAAAGCTCATGGCAAGCCACAGGCCAAAATAACGGCGATGGCTTTGGGTATGCCATGGTTGCCGCCGATTTAAACGCCGACCATGTCACGGATTTGATGGTTGGTATCCCTCGGCAACATGCTGAGGATGACACAGAAGCCGAAATCCTCGTCATGATGGGCACACGGGATGGAACACTGTTTTCGAAGCCATTTTGGCGTGATTTGGCCCCCACTTCGGCTCAAGGCATGGGACATACACTTGCCGTCGGGCAGTTTACAGGCACAGGCTGGCTCGATATCGTCACCGGCGCTCCAAATGCCGCAAACGGCGGTTCTGTTGTCATTTATGAACAAAATAATCCCCCGTGTTATACGGCAGATAAATGCCTAATTGACAACAAGTGTTATGCCAAAGATGAACTGGCTGCCGATACTTTGTGCCAAATTTGCGATCCATCACGTGCACAATTCGATTTCAGCCTGGTGGAATGCCCAGTTATTGAGGGAAAATGCATGACAGGCGGCACATGTGATCCGGCTTTAGGATGTGTGGCCGAAGCCATGCCCGACGGAACGATATGCGGAGATGCTCCCGTTTGCGAACAAAATGCCTTGACGGCTTTTCATTGTCAGTCGGGTCAATGCGTACCTTATACCGAATCTTGTGGCCATTATGTATGTCAGGCTGAGCTGATGTCATGCCCGGATACATGTGACGAGCTTTCAGATTGTGTGGATGGGTATTATTGCAAATCAACATTGCATCAGTGCATCTCGACAGAAGGCAATAAACCGCCGGTTGTCGTTGCCGATATTTCAGGCGGCGGAAAAGAACATATTTATGTCATTGAGGTGCCGCCCAAGGGGCCTGTGACATTGGATGCCTCGGAATCATACGATCCAGATTTCGATGCGATTTCTTACCGCTGGGAGTGCATCACCTATGGCTGGGGAAATGCCCAGGTTGTTTTTACATCGACTGAACCTACGGTGACGACTACGGCATTTGAGAAAATCGGCAACTATCGCTGTTCCATCTATCTCAAGGATGAAGCTGGCAATGAGACTTCATGGCGTCATCAGCTGAGTATTGATGTCGTCGATCCCAATAATGCCGTTCCTGTCATTCAATGGACTTCAACACCGGCAAGAAAAAATTTCAGAATCAAAGTTTATACAGATGAAGCCCTGCACCTCGATGCCTCAAAATCCTATGATCCGGACGGAGATGACATTTCATTCCGCTGGACTTTTGGACGTTCCGATTCTTACAGCGACAGTTTTGCCCGAACTCAGGCAATTGAAGATGTGCAGTTTAATAACCCCGGCGTGTACGGCATGTATATTTATGTGACCGATGCCGTAAATAATGAAGTCTACGATTTTGCCTGGATCGATGTTTTAGATCGCAACGATAAGCCGCCGGTTGTCATTGCTACGGCCAACGATGGTATCAGCTCTGGCACAACGATTTCTATCAAACCTAAGACCAAAGTCACTTTGGATGCTTCCCAATCTTATGACCCAGAAGGCAAAGCTCTGACATATCGTTGGATGATGAATGGGGTAACGCACGATGAACCGATCATTGAACACATCGCGCAAAGTCAGTATGGTACCGAAATTATTTCTATCATTGTCACCGATCCTGCCGGCAATCAAGCAGAAGGTACGGTTTGGCTAAACATTGTCAAAGATCCACCGACCAATCATGCACCAGTTGTTTCATTGCCTGCCTCATACAGCATCAAAGCCGGTGACACGATAACCCTAAATCCAAACGCATCCGATGCCGACGGCGATACCCTTTATTATCAATGGCAGGGAACGGGGCCTTTGTCTGATGATGATATCGCCAATCCTCAGTTTACCGCACCTGCCGATGCCCAAATCGGCACATCCTGGGAATTTACGGTCATTATCCGCGATGGTAACGGCGGGGAAGTCGCAGCCAAAACGGTTATAACCGTCACAGAAGCGGGACAACCCGATAATCCCGACAATCCCGATAACCCCGATAATCCCGATAATCCCGACAATCCCGATAACCCCGATAATCCCGACAAGCCCGATAATCCCGATAACCCCGATAAGCCCGACAAACCCGACAATCCCGACAATCCCGATAACCCGGACAATCCCGATAACCCCGATAACCCCGATAATCCCGATAACCCCGATAATCCCGACAATCCCGATAATCCAGATAATCCCGATAACCCAATCCAGCCCGATGAACCTGAAGATCCCAATC
>JAGBXG010000413.1 GCA_017629415.1 Pseudomonadota bacterium
CAGATCAAGCACTACACACATCCTCAAAATCGCATCCTGCCGGTAACAAAACCTCACCATATTCACAAAGTGTCAATGATACCTATGAATGGGATACAGAGATCCCGTTTACTGCGAAACGTCAACAATCCAGCCCCATTTCTCCTACAATAAACATGAATTCTATTGTAGGATTCCAAAGAGGCTCCAACATGTTATGCCACAAGCCTCGAAAAAACTTACGTACATTCATTATTATCGCATCAGGATAGTTTTATGGCATTCAAAGGTAATTTGCTTCAGCTGTCAGATTTGCTCACCAACAGAAAAGATAGGTCTGGCAAAGCCGTGTATTTCGTCAGAATGGATTGCTTCACACCTCAAATCGATGAAATTTTACAAAAAAGCGTCTTAAAAGCCCAAAAATGCGGCTTACTTCTAGACAATAAACTTGCTGCACCTGATGTTGAACAAATTACACATTATCAAGATATCATCGGCGAAGACTTTGAAATCAATCTTCAGTTCATCGATCAGGCGCTTGCCAAATGGATTGCGCCCGTCGCACAAGATACACGCAATGCATTGTCCGATGCCCTCATCAGAATGCTGACACAGCTCAAAAAAGCTGGAAAAAATCCAAACGTTCTCAAAAATGCTTTTACCAAATATATGTGCTGGATTTCCTATCAATTTCTCCAGCTACTTTTAAATATCAGTGAAGAAACAGCACCTGTCGTCATTTACAACAGCAATATTTCTATCTATGAACTCCAAATGCTGATGATTCTGTGTTACGCAGGATGTGATATTATTTTAATACAAAACAAAGATGATAATTATGAAAAACTCGATCCTGATCATCAATATGCCCAAAAACTAGAAATCAATGATGGAAAACCATTTCCAGAAAACTATACGATTCAATCTGTCGTTGAAAAACTTGCCAAATCCCAGATACCGGCATCAGTGGCAGTACCTAAACCTAAGCTTTCAAATCCCGTTCCACCTATCACAGCACTCAAAACAAACCATGTAACACTGCCATCTGGTACGCCAAAACCCGTTGCACCCACGGCAAGTCAATACCCAAAAACATCGAACCATAACTTTACGCCCCCAAAACCGCCTGTCCCTTCCAAACCTCAGGATATCGATTTAGGTCCCGATTCTAAATATAAAGTTTTAACAAACAGCTGGTGTACAAGAGATCCATCTTTATCCAATGTACTCATACCATTTGCCGTCCGTACCTCAAATCCAAACCAACTTTGTAACCTCTTTATCCTTGAAAGCGGCGTCAATAATATTTCAACTTATGAAAACGATTTATATCAATTATATCAGCAAATGTTAGATGCCAAACGTCGTCTTGTCATTGCTCGCAAGGACTTCAACACACCGACACCGGATGAAATCGCACAACTGCACAGAGGCAATTACAACCTTGCCGAAGGCATGATCAAAGACCTTTCGACCAATATTGTCATCCCCGGAAACTTTGAATTGCAAAAACTCATCGCTCGCGCATTCTGCACTGCAATGCTCGAGTATACCTCTAACCCTGAAATTGGACTTTCTGAAGCCACCAGAACTGCCATTTGCCTGATATGCTGGCTCCAAAGATGCCAGAAAAAACTCTTTAATGCCTGGAATCCGCCGACTGTCGGATGCTTTATCTATGTCGGAGCATGCACCAGCCCAAAAGAAGCCCTTTTCCTGCGTATGCTGGCTTATATGCCCGTCGATGTCTTGATACTTAATCCCAATCTCGACGAACTCAGCACGATTCAAGACAATCGCATACACATGATTAAAAATATGTCCTCACTTCGAATGGACAAATTCCCTACAGATAAAAGAAATATTCGCATTACAACAGAAGGCTATCAAGCAGAACGTGATTTAAATCTTCTGATCGAGGATAGCGGAACTTACCGAAGCCAACAATTCAAACAAGCAGAAAGCTTCAGACTGCATTCATCTTATTACGAAATTCCACAATTATGGGACATGCTAGTTTCAGACAGACCCAATTTCGAGGTCAATAAAGGAGTCGTCAATATTCCAACACTCTTTGCAAAAATCTGTGGTGTCAAACAAGAAAAAGAAGAAGACTACTGGCTTCATATTAAATCTTTTATCACTCCAAACACCCATCTGATAAATCAGCTTCCGAATATGAGTACATCCAAATTGTCGCCCATCGCATCAAGTATGCCGGAACTGTATAAAGATCATAAATTACAAAGAGAACGAATCAAAACACATCGGCATTATCCCTATACCTTGCTCAGACCCAGCATGCAGGAACACATGCTGGATATGATTGAAGAAATCATCAAACAAAAAATGATTCGCGGCACAGGTGAACGTAATACCGATTTCATGATCGTGGCTTCTGCACTCAGCCTCAGTATGCCTATTCAACGCTTGATTCAGCAATTTGACTTTACACAAAAGAATCCCAAAATCATCGTGCTGAATACAGGTGAAACAACGGGATCTATCCAAGATGCCATACAACTGGCTTTCCTCAATTTGATAGGATTTGACGTCTTATTTTTCATTCCAAGCGGATATCAATGTGTCGAACGTTGGTATCAATCCGATATCATTGCGGAACATGATCTCGGCAATTACCAATATCACCTGACTGTCCCCGATTTTGAAACATTAACGGAAAATAATAAACAAAGCTGGTTTAATAAATTCAAACGCAATAATTAAATCAATGGCAGAGCAATGCTCTGCCATAAGATTATTTCCAATCTGGAATTTTCCCCCAATCGCCGTCATTCGCTCGCAAGGCTTCTATTAAAGTCAGCATCTGGGCCTTGCTCATGTGCGGCGAAATCATATATTCATGCGCAAATTTGGCATCTTCATAAGATATATCCACGCGAGGCAATAATTTATCGCCAAAAACAATATATGTTGGCAATAAATTATGATTGAAATGTTCGCCTTTTTCACCATCAATAATATGGGTATCAATATAAGGTGGATGATCCGCATAGATATTGATAAATGTCAGCGTTTTAGGTGCAACCCCATTATTTTGCCGCACCGGTCTCGGTCCACCGCCTAATGCGCCGGCATGAACATACATCACACCATTCAACGAAGCCGGAAAATAAGCTTGCTGATGACCGGTAATCACGAGCTGAACTTTATATTTTTCAAATGTCGCTGCCAAACGGCTATCCCGAAGGATTTCTGTCGGCTTGATGGTCGTAATCGGAAACAATGGCACATGCATAAATATAATCGGCGGATAAGGCGTGGGGTTATTCTGAAGTTGATTTTCCAACCACATAAACTGCTCATCCGATAATGCATCTAATGTCGAAGCATCTAAACCTATAAAAAACAAATTGTTTTTTTGAAATGAATAGTGCAAAGGATAAAATGTATCATCGACATATTCCAGTTCAGGCTTCCGCTGATTCCATTCATCTATATATATTTCACGTTCTTTAATATACTTATCATATGCAGAGCCGTCATGATTTCCAACAACTTGTGCCATGGGAATGCCAGCTTCCTTGAGTCTGTCAGTGACTGCAGCATGAAATCCCGTCCACATTTTGCGGTAATTAAGCTTGGCCTTTTGTCCTGCCACCATATCACCGGCATTGATAACAATATCGGGCTTGTCCTCAATAATCATATCTAAACCGCGAACGACTTCTGCATCATATTCTGCCGAACCATAGCGACCGTTCATATCGGAAATAATCGCCAGTCGAAGCAAACGCGGCGCATCTGGCTCTACAGTGACATCCGGTAACGGCGGTTCCGTCTCCACATCTGCTACGGGCACAACCGGATTTGTTACCGTTTCAACAGACGAAATTTGAACGCTTTCGCGTTTGCTTGCTGACGATACACACCCCGTCAATGGACAGACCGATGCTGCGCATAACGATAAAAAACTCACCCATAACCCAAAATTTCGAAGTTTATTTCGATTCATATATCATCCATGAAATGCCAAGAGCACATTTGCTCACTCTATCCTTACTTGAAACGCAAATTCGTGGCACTTTTTTGAGGATTTTTAAGCCAAAATTCAAACTTTTTTACACAGTGAAACTGTTTTAACGCCGATTGTTCCTCCCACGGTGTACGCAAAGTTCTTTTGGGGCTCCGCCCCAAACACCGCCAAGGGGCTCAGCCCCTTGGAACCTACAATGGATTTGACGTTTTTATGAATGAGCCGGGTACTGATAACACTCGTTTTTTGAAAAAATGGGGACCCGCTCCCGCATTTTTCTTCCCCGCGACATACCACTTCGTAAGTCTTTTGTGACTTTACGTACGCCGTGACTGTTCCTCCCCCCATCAAACTGCATGAATAAATCTACTGTTTTAAACCTTTTGATGTTTGACGATAGACCCTTTGTGCCTAATTCACCTCAAGCCGTAAAAAATGCGGCATTGAACGACCTTTAACTGGAGATTTGATATGAAATATTTAGTTGTAGGCGGCGTAGCTGGCGGTGCAACGGCTGCTGCAAGATTGAGAAGATTGGATGAATCTGCTGAAATTATCATGTTTGAACGTGGCAATGACGTTTCCTTCGCAAACTGCGGTCTGCCCTATTATGTCGGCAATGTGATTACATCCAGAAACCGCCTGCTTGTTCAGACCGCCAACGGCATCCGTAACCGTTTTAACATCATGGTGAGAACAAACAGCGAAGTCATCGGAATCGATACAGATGCCAATAAAGTCCAAGTACGTGCCAATGGCCGTATTTATGAAGAAACTTACGATGCCTTACTGCTCGCGCCTGGTGCCAAACCTTTCAGACCCAATATGCCAGGCATCCATTCAGAAAAAATCGTCACACTCCGAAATATGGAAGATGTCGATCACCTCAAATTTTATACGGATAATGCCGTTCACCAACGCGCAGTTGTCATAGGTGGCGGATTTATCGGTGTTGAAACCGCCGAAAACCTGCGTCAACGCGGTTTGGATGTCACACTGATCGAAGCTGCACCGCAGCTTTTGCCCCCCTTTGATCCGGAAATCGTTAAATTTATAGAACTGACGATGAAAGCCAACGGGATTCACCTTAAACTCAATACTCAGGTTAAAGGGTTTGAAGAATCTGAAAACGGCATTTCCGTCAGTCTGAATGACGGTTCAGCGGTCTCAGGAGATTTCGCTGTTCTGGCCATCGGCGTCCGCCCAGATACCGATTTCATACGCAGCAGCAAAATAGCCCTCAATTCCAAAGGATATATCCTCGTTGATGATGAACTGCGCACCAATATCCCCAATGTTTTTGCCGCAGGCGATGCCATTGAATTGTTCAGTGCAAAGGACAAATCCCCTATGGTCTTGCCCCTAGCCGGCCCTGCAAATCGTCAGGGACGATGTGCCGCAGATAATATGACGGGTATGCATAAAAAACTTAAAGGGCTGAGCGGCAGTGCCATCTTAAAAGTATTCGGCATGACCGCTGCAGTCACAGGAAGAAATGCACGGACACTTAAAGCCGCCAATATTCCGTTTCATACCGTTATCTGCCATCCCATGAATCATGCCGGCTATTACCCTGGCGCCACCCAAATGACATTGAAAGTCATGTTTGCTCCCGATGGACAAATTCTCGGCGCACAAGCCATTGGCCAAGATGGTGTCGACAAACGCATCGATGTCATTGCAGCCATGATGCAGCAAGGCGCAGATGTCCGCGCTCTGATCGATCTTGAATTGTGTTATGCACCGCCCTTTTCTTCGGCCAAAGATCCCGTCAATATGGCAGGAGATATGGCTGAAAATATTTTAGACGGCCTTTCAATCCCCATTCAATATGACGAATTAGATGAAGCCATCCAACGCGGTGCCCGTCTCATCGATGTGCGCACGCCGGGAGAATTTATGCAAGGCCACCTCCCTGGCGCTGAAAATCTTTCACTTGATGAAATTCGCAATCGTCTTGAGGAATTCGACAAATCTCAGGAAATCATTGTTTACTGCCAAGTGGGTTTGCGCGGCTATTATGCCGAACGCATCCTGCGTCCCCATGGATTTAACGTCCGAAATCTCTCGGGCGGATATAAACTGGCATCCGCACAGATGCTATAAAGCGGACACGTGACCGACGGGAATGACCCGGTTGCCCCAAAAGCGATGCTGCAAGCCCAAAAAAAGCCCGGTGTATTTGCCATAAGGCAAATAGCCGGGCTAATACGGCGCGTATGCCGACCGAAGGAAGGCATAGCGACGTTCATATCAAAAAAAAGCCCCTTAAAAAGGGGCTAAAAGCTTAAAGGTTGAACCACCATTCGGCGGCAATGCCGATGAAGTGGACGACTTCGGCGGAACGCAGCTCATCGCGTTCGGGGAAGATATTGCGAGCCGCTTCGTTGAGCACGCTGACAGTGTAATTGAAGCGAATTTCCGGACGACCCAGGATGCCGTCTCCAAAGCGAACGGCCGGCAACAGCGAGAATTTGAAGATAGAAGCCAATTCTTGCTTCTGATTGACAGGGGACAGACCGTTAGGTTTGCGCAACTGCTGGCTGAATTCGATACCAGGACGGAAATACTTGCCAACATGGCCGGTAATTCGGACATCCCAAACGCCTTCAACGCCATCGTCAAAATCTTGCGAAATGCCATCTGCATCTTCGAAATAACGCACATAACCGCCCAGGAGCAGATCGGCATAATCGAAGAAATTAAGGCCGGCGCTGACGCCTGCCATAAAATGCTTGGCATCCGCAGCTTTCATCTCTGTATCGACGCCGAACGGCACAGCCATTTCACCGTATGCGGCCAAACCGGCAGCATATTTGACGAAAATATTGACATAACTGTCATCGAGGAAATTCGAAATCCCGAACTGTGCACCAATGAGCCAGCCGTTATCCGATGGCAGCTTCTTAATCAGCTCAGGCTGTGTTTGCAAAAACTCGCCTTCGCCAATGGCATGGACTTCGCCATAAAGTTTAGCTTTAAACTGCGGTCCGTCATTGCCGCCCCAAAGCTGCTCCACTTTGAGTGATGAAATAAAGCGTTGACGATTGAGGAAAATAACTTCCTGCTCACCGACAAAACGTTCATTGATGACATCAACAACTTGATATTGATAGTCATTTTTAAGACGGTTTGTTCCAAAATGGAGATCAATGTTTGTGCCGGTATGACCGTGCCATCCCAAACCGCCGCCGTATGTATTGAGGTTATCGAGCGGCCATGTATCGAGCAAATAAATGTCATCTCCGCGATACATGCGCGAACCGGCCCAAAGCACAAAACCGTCAAACCACAAATTGCGAGCTTCCGCATAGAGATTGCGGACAGCAATACCGGCATCCCATTGGCCGTCGTTATGGAACAGCTTGTCGCCATCAAACGCAAGTGTCGTCACGATATCGACAACGGTGCCGTCTTCGTTGCGGTAAGGTGTATAGGCCATGGACAGCTCAACATAACTGCCTTCATCGACACGCGGTGTCGGAGAAACCAAACGTGTCTGCCGCCCCATTTTCATGCCATCAGGATTCATACCGGGCTGAACACGACCGTAGGAACCAAAGCGGAAACGATCCGAAATATAATCCATAACCTTATCTGTCGTGGATTTTTCGCCATCCGCTGTATTGCCCAATGCCGCTTTTTGTTTCTGAGCGTCAGCTTTGAGGGTGTTCAGCTCATTTTGAAGCGCATCAATCTGAGCTTGCAGTTTCTTTTCGGCATCCTGAGACACTGCGACACGGGGAACGCGTTGTTCGGCTGAATTTCCTTCCGCCGGTTCAGATATCGGCATCAGACCATCTTGAGCAAATGCGGTTGAACCGCAGAAAAGCGCTGCAAGGCCAGCCATCAGGGCCAATGAATTACGCATGGATTCACTCCTCACACCAAACGCGCCCAGAATATCCAATCCCTGGGCAACATGAGAAATATCGGCTCACCATCCTGTAAGATGGTCAAGAGTCAAACAATACAAAATGACGCACGTCAATCCCAACATCGCGTGCGTACCATATTATACCACTTATCGTGAAAAATCGGGCAATTTATCAGGCATTAATCTGGCAAATCATCAAGATTGGCTTTCGAGACATGAATATCGTCCGCTGTTCCATCTTTACCATCTTTTCCCAAAGACCAAACATCGCAAGTCTGCGCATCGATCTTTTTATATTGATAGGGATTGCCCCAAGGATCTTTCGGCCAAAACAAACCGAACTGTTTGCGAACAGCTTCCTTGGCAATATCCAAATCTGCCGGACATTCCATATTGGCCGAACAAACACCTACACAATAATTATAAAGCTGATTTACGAGTTTTTGAGCCTTATAATCATCGGGCTCAATGCCGCCCTGAAATCTTTGAACCTGCGCGACATGTTCGTATTCGCCAACTTGCTGCGCTTCGCCTTTCTGCTGAAGACCCGGTTTATCCTCGTCATTGACCTGAACCGGCTTCTGACCTTCACTTCGACGCTCGTTACAGCCAAAAGAAAAGGCGGCAACTACCGCGATACATAACGACAAAATCAAAAGCCTTATCGGCCGGTCATGCCTGCGCATAGATGCCACCTCCAAATTTTTTGGGTTCAAAAACAGCCCTCAAACGGCCGCTTCAAACTACGCTTATTTGCTCGTTTTCACAAGGCTCTTGTGAAGGTCAAGCAACTTGGCAACGCGGAACGTCATCAACTTGGCGCGATAAAGCGTGTCAACTTTGCCCGTGCAGACGATGGCAATAATGGCATCCACTAACGCATCTTTCGAACCAAAACGCTTCACCATATCGTCATGGGCAGCGTTGAGCTTGAGGAGCTTACGATTGCTGACGGTCTTGAGCTTATCGCAGAAAGCTTCATCGCTCATACCTTCGGGACGTTCAATTTTACCAGCCACGAGCTTGATAAGTTCATCGCGGGAACCAAATTTTTCTTTTACTTCAGCGAGAGGTGACAGTTTCATTTTTTTCTCCTTATAGTTGCCTGTCTTTACCGCAAATGCACAGCATATACGGGCGGCGCGCCGTTTAACACAAAGCCACCAGACCGGCAACAAATTTAATCAACGCGATC
>JAGBXG010000414.1 GCA_017629415.1 Pseudomonadota bacterium
AAGTGTACGGCATCACAGGATCCAACGGTAAAACGACGACCAAAGAGATATTGGCCTCTCTTTTGGAAGTTCAGGGCAAGCGCGTGCTTAAGACAGCAGGCAATTTTAATAACAATATCGGTTTGCCGCTGACAGTAGCCGGCCTTTGCGTCGAACATGATGTAGCTGTGCTTGAGATGGGCGCAAATGCACCCGGAGAAATCGACTATCTGTGCAGCATAGGTCTTCCGGATGCCGGGATTATCACGAGTATTGGCAATGCACATCTCGAGGGGTTTGGATCTATTGAAGGCGTTGCATCTGCCAAAGGTGAAATGCTGAATTGGGTCAAGAAGATCGTTCTTCCGTCAGATACAAAGCCCTATTATGCCGACAGTATTTCTTCGGATTTAGAGGTGACCTGGATTGGCGCTGGCGGCACTGCTTATACCAGTGACGTGACACAAAATCTGGAAGGTATTGCATTCCTCATGCACACAGCGGCAGGTCATTATCCCGTTCGTTTACCGCTGCTTGGTGTTCACAATGCCGAAAATTTCGTGCGTGCTTTTGCACTGATCGACAACAACACATGGTCATCTGCCCGTATTCAGGAAGCAGCCGAACATGTTCGATTGCCATCCGGACGGATGGAACATCATGCCGGCATTGGGGGCATTTCTTTGATTCACGATGCATATAACGCCAATCCTTCGAGCATGCAGAAGGCATTAGATTTGATGGCCCAGATTTCAACGCCATCCCATCGTTGTCTGATTCTTGGCGATATGCGCGAACTTGGAGCAACAAGCGATGTACTGCACCGTGAATTGGGAGAAAAAGCAGCCCGGCTGGGTGCAAAACGCATCTTATGTGTCGGCGACAGTGCGGAACATATCGCCGCAGGCGCATTATCGATCGGATTTTCACCTTCCGATGTCATGACATGTTCAACAGAACGTCTTTCTGATGGGCTTGATTGGCTCAAACCCGCGCTTACCGAAGGCTGTGTCTGTCTTATCAAGGGGAGCCGCGGTGTCCGTCTTGAGCGCGTCTTGGAGGATTTAAAATGCAAAGAAGCCGATTAGAACTTTTTTTTCGGCATTCTGCAGTTTTCAGGCGTTTTGATGAAGGCGTAAGGCCTTCAATTTATTACATTTTAACGCAATTACAGCTTCAGCATATCATTTGCTGCAGGCATTCCTTTTTTCACTGTATGGCTGGATAGTTTTCAACCATTTCGGACAACAAAGGGCATTCCATGTTTATGTACCTCTATGAACTGCGAGATTATTTCGCGCCGTTCAACGTTTTCCGCTATGTCAGTTTCCGCGTCGTCATGGCCATGATTACAGCGTTGCTGATGAGTTTTATGTATCCCAAATTCATCGGCAAGCTTTTAGAACGCCAGGTTGGCCAGGTTGTTCGTGACGATGGTCCGCAATCGCATTTGAAAAAACGCGGGACACCGACCATGGGCGGCAGTCTGATTTTGCTCAGTCTCGTGGTTTCTACCCTGCTTTGGGCAGATCTTTCAAATCACTATGTATGGATATTCCTGACGATTACGACATTCTTCGGGGGTGTTGGATTTATTGATGACTATCTTAAGATCAAGGAAAAGGGGAGCAAAGGTCTTCCTGGCCGCTGGAAACTCATTCTTCAGTTTTTGATATCCGGCATTGCTATGGTTGTTCTGTTTTATGATCCGACCTTGAACTACTCTACCGAACTGTATTTTCCATTTTTAGCTGCAGATAAATTCAGCCTGGCACTTCCCATTATTGCTTATGCTTTGTTCGCAATGGTTGTCATTGTGGGGACATCGAATGCCGTCAATCTGACGGATGGTTTAGATGGTCTGGCCATTGCGCCGGTTGCGGTTGCCGCCGGAACATTTCTCATTCTTTGCTATGTGGGCGGCACCGTATTTCAATTCCCCATCAGCATTCAAGGTGTCGAAACCTATGCAGCTTTTGATTTAGCCGCTTATTTGAAATTACCGCATATCGATGGCATCGCCGAACTTTGCGTAGCTTGCGGTGCGATTATCGGCAGCGGTATCGGATTTTTATGGTTCAACTCCTACCCTGCCCAGGTTTTTATGGGCGATTTGGGCAGTCTCTCTTTGGGCGGCGCACTCGGCACACTTGCCGTTTTATCGAAAAACGAGCTTTTAAGCCTTATTATCTGCGGTCTTTTCTTGTTGGAAGCGATTTCGGTCATCACGCAGACCACGAGTTTCAAACTCACAGGCAAACGCGTGTTCAAAATGGCTCCGATTCATCATCACTTTGAGCTAAAGGGCTGGGCCGAGCCGAAAGTTATCGTTCGATTTTGGATCATCTCTGTTCTTTTGGCACTTGTTGCCCTAGCCAGTCTCAAACTTCGTTAAAGCTCCCCCTAAGCTCATAAGCAAAGTTCTGATGAGGCTCCGTCTCCTTCCAAGGGGCTGAGCCTCTTGGAACCCACAATGCAACGTACCGCTTTGTAAGTGATTTGCGACTTTGCGTGCACATTGGGCAGAATGTTAATCTTTATCCTATTTTGCATTGATAAAATTTAACAATCGTCAATTTTTTGGCCGAAGGTCTGCGAATCTGCCAACTTTATTTTTCAGGATTGTCCTGCCATGCAAACACTCAACACCTTAGAACGTTCTTGGGACGGCTGGCTTTTAGTCATCGTCTGTGCGCTTGTCGGCCTGGGTGTTGTCATGATTTACAGTGCTTCTGGTATTGAAGCAGACTGGGATCTCGGCAACAGTTTTTATTTTTTACAGCGCCAGCTGATTTATGTCGCCATTGGTAT
>JAGBXG010000415.1 GCA_017629415.1 Pseudomonadota bacterium
GAAATGGAACCTTGTATTCCATTCCGCCGAGTAGAAACGATATGTTTTTGTAAGTGTTAAGTTTTTTTGCCGCAGAATGGATGTGATTTCGAGAAAGCAAGGAGTGAAAGGAGGGAGCGTGCTAGCGCACGTGACCGACTTGAACGACGCAGCTGTCGAAGAAAGTGCGCCATTCTGTCGAGCAAAAAAGCCTACCAAAGGGTCTGAGCCCCCCTGGAATCCCGCAATATGGGACGTTTTTCGTGGGTTAGACGGGTTCTGATTACTGACGTTTTAGGGGCGAAATGGAACCTTGTATTCCATTCCGCTTAGGTGAGCTTTGGGGTAAAGCCCGAAGAGGGATGGGACTTTCAAGTTACGAAAAAAGCCTGCATGCGCAGGCTTTTTTCATGGTAAGCGCGATGGCTTATTTCTTTTTGAGACCGGCGAGCATATCACCGAAGGTACCGAACTTGGCACTATCTTTGTAGCTGTTGGAATCGTCGGATTTTTTACCGCGAGGAGCGCGTTCGCGAGGAGCGCTGTCTTCGGTGTGTTCATCGCGTCTGGGGGCACGCTTGCGAGCGGGTGCTGCGCCTTCGCTGCGCGTGGAGAGTGTCATACGTTTTTTGTCAGCGTCGATGAGGATGACTTTGGCGGTGACATCGGTGCCGGGGGCAGCTTCGAGAAGTGCACGCGCTTCTTCGGAGATTTCGCTCATAGGCAGGAGAGCGGTGAGACGCGGAGCGATCTTAATGAAGATACCAAAATTGGTGACGGAATCGATTTTACCGGAAACTTCCTGACCCACAGCATAATCGCTGGTGACGGTTTCCCAAGGATCGGCCTGATGACCTTTGTAAGACAGGGAGATACGATGTTTTTCGGTGTTGATGCCGAGAACGGTGACTTCGATTTCCTGACCGACTTTGACGACGTCATCGGGGTTGGTCAGACGACGATCCCAGGAGAGTTCGGAAATATGAATGAGACCTTCGACGCCGCCGAGATCGACGAAGGAACCGATTTTATCGACGTTGCGGACAACTTTACCGGAAACGCGGGAGCCGACTTCGATGCTGGCAACGATGCTTTCGAACGGATCTTCTTCGAGCTGTTTAATGGAGAGGGAGAGTTTATTTTTGCCATCATTGCCGCCGAGTGCGATCACGCGGACTTTGACATCCTGACCGACGGAGAGGGCTTCTTTCGGATGATCGATGTGACCATAGCAAATTTCGGAAACGTGAACGAGGCCTTCCACGCCACCGACATCGACGAATGCACCGTATTTCTGAATCGAAACAACTTTACCGTCGAGAACGGCGCCGACTTCGAGTTTGGAGAGGGCTTCATCGCGTTTGATGCGGTTTTCTTCTTCGAGGAGAGCCGTGCGTGAAAGAACGATATCCTTGCCGCGTTTGGCATATTTAATAACTTTGAATTCAAGGGACTGACCGACGAAAGATTCGGCGTCTTCGACTTTGCCTTTCTGAATCTGCGAAAGCGGGCAGAAAGCGCGTTGTCCCATGACTTCGAGTTCAAAACCGCCCTTATTGGTGGCTTTGACGAGAGCCTTAACGGCGCAACCGGACTGATAAGCTTCTTCGAGGGCGATATTACCGACCTTGAGGGAACGCGAAAGCTTGAACGAACCGCCTTCAAAACCGACAATCTTAGCTTTGATGGTATCGCCGACGACCTGCGTCAATTTACCATCTTCGGTATTGAGGAGTTCAGAGACAGCGATTGAGGCTTCAGCTTTTGCGCCGATATTGACATAAGCAAATTCAGCACCGATCTGAACAATAATACCCTCAACAATTTGTCCCTTTTCAAAGGACTTGTTTTCAAAAGCCTCCTGGGCTTCGAACATCGCAGAAAAATCCTCAACTTCAGCCGTCTCGGCTACTGTGTTTTCCGTGGATTCCGAGACAGAATTCTGAATTTCATCGGCCATCATAACCTTCCAAAAAGCTCCATATCAATGCCTGACTTGCAGGACTCACCTTTGCCCGACCTTCATAAACCATCGGGACTTTGAACAAAATCCGACGAGACCATCTCGCCGGTACCTAAAAAAACTAACGCAGAAGCCCTAAAATCTCTCCGAGCTCCCATTTTTGAGCATCATTAAGCCGCTGATGCAACAGCATTTGTGCGTTTGCATACCGTTCGAGAGCGGCTTCTGTGCGCGGTTTTGCGCTTCGTCGCCAAGTTTCCCTCTCTTCAGGCGTCATATTCAAAAATTCCTGATTGAATTTATTCAACATACCGCTGGCAGCTTCCCGCGAATCCGTGACATATTTCCGAATATTTTCCAACGTCTTTGCAGGATCTGGATCATTGGCGCTCATCAATGCAGTCAAATCATCCATCAGCCGAATGTAGTCATTTTCAATCGCAACGGCTTGCGTCTGCGGCGTTTCAGCAGGCTGACTGCACGCACTTAACATGACAGTCAAAAGTATTGCTAAAACCTTTAAAGTCCGCATCCTCGCGCCTTTCTTCTTGAATATGATTACGACTTAAATTTCTGCATATGCAGAAAAACGGCGGTATTCTGAACTCATGCACATCATTTGTCAAGATTCCGCCGCTATTTCGCACAAAGTGCTCCATACGCGGCGGCGCCGGCCTATGATATACGGCCGGCGAAACCCCAAAATCTCACCCCGATTTACATCCATACCAAATGATAAACGACTAAAACATTGGCAATCACAAACAATGCCGCCATCACCATAATTTGATACGGCTTAAAACCGCTGTTCCGGCTTGATGCGCGCTTTCCCCTTTGCCCTGATGATGAAAGAAGCAATCTTGCACTCACGCGTTCCAAATCTGAAAGCATCGATTGAGCCGTCTGATAACGCTTTTCAGGATCCTTTTCCAAAGCACGATGCAAAACAACACCCAATTCTGAAGCTTCCAGCCAGGATGGCAAAGAAATCGGTGCTTTATCTGTCGCCAAATGCGCCGCCTTGATCGGATCAGACGGCAAAATCGCTTTCCCGGATATCATTTCAGCCAATATCAAACCAACCGCAAACACATCCGTCCGGGGTCGCGCCTGTTCCCCCCATAAAAGCTCAGGGGCTATATACTGGGGCGTTCCCATAATCTTGCCGTTCTGTGTCAGCTGCATCCCCGTTCGATGTCTTGCTTTGGCAATACCAAAATCTAATACCTTGACAAAATCATGCTCCCCAATCACCTCGCGCAACATAATATTCGACGGCTTCAAATCCCGATGCACGATGCCTTTCTGATGTGCCTCATTGACACTTTTTAAAATCTGACATGCAATATGAATCGAACGATGAACATCCAAACGGCCTTCGTGATTTAAAAGCGTACGCAGGGATTGCCCCTCGATATATTCCATCACAATAAACTGACAATTGTCATCAATACCGGCATCGATCAGCTGAATCGTATTGGGATGAATCAAACTCTTAATAATATCAGCTTCGAGCAAAAATCGCTGCATCACCGACCTATCCTGCTGTGTCCGCAAACGTTTGAGTGCCACAATCCTATCCAACCCAAGCTGTCTGGCTCGATACACAACCCCATACCCGCCTCGCGATATTTCAGACAACACTTCATATCTTTGCGCCACTACAGCGCCAATATTGATTTCGTGCGATGCCTCCCGCGAAGTTTTAAAGCCTGCTTTTTGAACAGCAGCAATAGGAGTCTCCAGCTCGGAAATCATGTCTCTGCGTTCCAAAGGTACACAGCCGTCAGGACCAAGATTGATTGTCCGCATATGAGCCAGTTCCATAGTGGCCAACAGTTGCGGCTCATCTGCTTTTTTGACCACCGTTTTGGACAATCCAGGATATGAACCGCTGTTTCGCAGGCTGACAGCATCCTTTTGTACGGCTCCAAACCATTGTGCACCGGCTTTCACTTTAAAATCTACAGAACTGGTACTGCTGAATGGCTCATTTTTAGACGGTGTTTCTACATCAATCGGCTCTAAAACCGGCAAAGTCGTCTGCAAACTCTCTCTGACCATTTGAGGACTATCGACCTTTGTTCTTTCCCCCGATTTTTTACCAGACGCACATTCAGTCACCAAAGACACCGTTTTATCGTCTACAGCAGAATCAAAAACCAAACTTGAATCCGCCGTATCCCCCAACCCCCGTCGAATTTCTGAAACGACCGCATCCGTTTGCTTTTTTTGCGCCAAATCTCGCAATGACCTTAAGGGCCTTGCCGGCAATGTATCGGCTATCGCTAACTCATAAATTTCTGAATCCCACAAAATACCCACATTTGAAGCTTCCGCAGTTTGTCCATTCTTCTCACTCAATCTTTGCATTTGGCTGCCCTCCATGACACTTGAAACATGATTGCAACAAACAGCCCTTTTTCTCCTGTTCTCTCCATGGTGCTGAATCACGTTTCTCATTTACTGATATAAATGGGGCAATTTTTCAGAAAATGACCAAATTTTTTTAAAAAACATGATTTTTCTGTATTTAGAAGAATTCTCATCGTTTGAGCGGAACGATTTTTCAGTATGCTCAATCTTTAAAACTTCAGAAATGGTTTTCCAGCTTTTGCATGCTTCCTTTTAGGGTATATCCTCGCTTGTTCAGCCCAGGCCGGGCACATCGACACGGACTGTCTCATGTTTTTACAACGCAAAATCCCCCTACATTCCTTTTTACCATACGCAGCTCAAGCCAGCCTCCTGCTTTGGGGATTTTGCACCTTTGCCTGTCATGCTGCAGAAGCCCAAGATCTGAAGCCCACACCCAAATCTGAATCTCAAATCATTCAGACGGAACCGCAACCCATTCAATTTGGCTCATCAACAGCTCAATTCCCCACCCAAGAAACGCCAACAGCCCTCTCAACGCTGACATTACAACAACAGCGCACCCTGCTCTCTCAAGGGCTTGTCAGCAGCTTGCTCAATGGCACACTTGACGGCATGAATCGCCGCATGGCTCAAGACTCGGACGCTTCTGCCATCCCAGAAGCTCCCCCCGTCACACAGGAGACATGGCAAACATGGCTGATCCATCACGGCAAAAGATGGCTACATACACTTCAAGGTCAATGGCATGCCCTCAAGCATCAAGACCAAACGCATGTAGATGAAAAAATCCTTGAACTGCTTGCCACTGAACTGGGTTTGGCATTAATCCAAGACTCAAACACAGAAAACCCGCAAATCATCTCCAGTCCTCACACGCCAGACAGACTGCGGACATTGCTGACAGCCGATCATGCACTTTTGGATACATGGTATGAGCTTTACCAAGCCATGGCACATCAGCAAAGCATAGCCCAAGACAATCTTTTGGCCTCTGAAATCGAAAATTTGTTCCATCCCTCCAATGACAGGCTTGATCACAAAACAAAGCTCATCATTTACCTCACCATTCTCCCGCACCTGATAGAACATGCCAAAAATTCTAATGCTCAGGTCACAGTTCGCAAGCTGACCGAAGCCCAACGCACGCTCACGCGCCTGCTCGGCAACAGCCGCCATATCATTTCATGCCGAGAAAATGCCTCCCCCATCCACGCAGAAATTACTTTTTCCCCTGCCCTTATCATCCCCAATACACACGGCAGCTATCAAATTCATACGCGTGATGTGTCTCATGATCGGTTTCCGGCATCGCGAGTTTCGTGCCAATTCGTTGAAACTCAAGAAACAGAGCAATCCATAAACGATCGGATGCAGCAGGCAATGGATGATGCCCAAGCCGCCCTGCTGACCAAAGACAACGATATCACCATTCAAGCCATGCATCATCTGAATCAAACCATCCGTCAGCTGGCACATGAATACGGAATGAATGCGGCTTGGAACAATCACTGGAACCATGCCCACACCGAACAATGGCTTTGCCAGCTCCAGCTCATCACATTGCAGACCCTGGAGCAGCACCGATTTGCTGAAATGGCTGCATTGGACAGAGGCATCCAACAGGCTTTCAGCGGCTCGACGTTCTATCAGCGCATGACCAATCTCGAATCATGCCAAAATATCTTGCCTGAATCCGATCGCAGCATTCTGAAACGTCTCAATGACGAATACAGCAGTGCATACGAATGGATTGTTAAAAACTATGCCCCGAAAGCTCGCAAGAATTTCGACAAAAACTTTGCCAAATGGACACGGAAAATCAAACGCAATATCGCCCTCACACGCCGGCTGCTTGCGGCATGGACATTCTGGAGTGAAGGCGATTACGCAAAGGCAGCCAAGTACGCCGGCACAGAAATCACAAAAAACAAATCTCGCGTGGTTCATCCTCAGCTGCATTCTTTTGATCTCGTGCTTAAAGCCATCCGAGGGGAAGCCATCCCCCGCGAGGATTTAGAAACCTACATTCATGTCATACTGCTCAAAACACCGGCAGTTGTTTATCAGACATTGTCCGAAGCTTATCCGTGGTTTGACGAAACTCAACGCGCCGAAGTGGTTGAAATCATCAGCCAGTATCCGCCCACACAAGCCCCTGCGGCTGCAGCTTATTTTTATCTGACTTATGAACAGGAATTCCGAAAACGCCTGGATGCCTCAAAACGTGCGGCGATTGCTGCATGGCTTGAGACAGAAGTCCGCTCAGGGGAAAGTGCTGCGCAAACCCAGGCACGTCGGGAACAATGGTTCAAAGATCTGAAGGAAGCCAATGATTCCAAAGGTTTCCAGCATCTCATGCAAGTCATACAAAAAGACTGGGATGAACTGTCACCCCAGTCGCAGGATGTTTGGTCAAATGCCGCACTTTGACGCGGCGTATCTGCCCAGGGCAGATAGCCGCGGCCGCAGGGCGTATGGCCAAAGCGAAGCAACGGCCATAGCCCGCGCAAATTCTAAAATTTCAAGGCCACTTCGATATACCCAAGGAACCACGCGACAATCACGAGGATAAAGACAATCGAAATAAAAGTGGTTGCCACCAACAACAATGAAGAAGCTATCGAACGATGCTGTTTGGTATGTTCCGCGTGCTGCACAGGAACGCCCAAATCCTCGTCTGCCACAATGGCACTCAGGCCAATCTGCGTCTTCATTTCGGCGGTTTCATCGCGCGTTTTTTCGAGCATGCCGATACTGGCAAGATTTTGGCCCCCGCGAGAAGAATCACGAAGAACAGACAAGGGATCCGAAATATCTTCCACATGCTGAAGCGCATCAAAAAATTCGCCGGCATGCTTGTAACGATCGGCAGGATTTTTGGCACAAGCCTTATTGATAATGGCTTCAATCACTGTATCGCGCAGATTTTCGGGGAAAACAATCGGCTCATAACTCTGCTTATAGGCGATATCAAACAGAGATTCGCCATCCACTGCAGGCGTGCCTGTCAAAAGCTCATAGAAGATAAGGCCTGCCGCATAGACATCCGTCCAAGGCCCAAGCTTGCCTGTTGTCAGCTGCTCAGGGCTGATGTACTGCGGCGTGCCATAAACCCGGCGAGAATCGACGACAGTGACATTTTGAACCGCCTGATCTTCGCTGGCACCGAGTGCTTTGGAAAGACCGAAATCGAGAATGACAACCTGATCGGCGTAGCCTTCTTTTTTGGACAAAATGATGTTCGCCGGTTTCAAGTCGCGATGAACAATCTGACGGCGATGTGCTTCCATCAAACCGCTGAGCAGCTGAAGCATCAAGTTCTTGGCTTTTTCGAACTTCATGGCGCCGTATTGCTTGAGGCGTTCGTCAAGGCGGTTACCTTTCACGAGTTCCATGGTCATCCAAAGCACACCATATTCCAACGCACCGCTGCTGTAGAGACGCACAATATTGGGGTGTTCGAGACGCGAAACGATGTCGATTTCACGTTCAAAACGTTTGTCGATATCTCCGACTTCGGATTTGGCTGCCGGCAGAATCAGTTTGAGTGCTTCTTCACGTCCGAGCGTCAGGTTTTTAGCACGGTAAACGGCACCAAAACCGCCACGGCCCAGTTCATCAATGATTTCATAATTGCCGCCGACCTTGTCGCCGACATTGGGCAATTGATAATCGGCAGTATGGGCAGCATCCCAGCGATTATTTGTCTTTTCAAAAACGATGGTCCGTTCAAATTCGGAAGGCTGGCGCACGGGTTCAGACGAAAGATCGGGGACTTCAAGATTATCGATATCCAGTTCATCCGGCTCCATCTGACGAATATTGGGCGCAGACGGCGTGGCAGGACATCGCACGATGGTCTGCCGTTCTTCAATCGAAACATCGGCATTCAATTTGGGCTTAATCTGTTCAGCTTCTTCAGGGGCGAGTTTAACCGTCGAGCCATGAAGTCCGCGAGTTTCGAGGGCTTCAGACTTTTCGGGCTGAGACAAATCCGCTTCAGCCTGAGACAACTCTGCCTTAGACAAATCGACTTCCGTTGTTTTCGGCTTATGAGATAATTCCGTCAATTTTTCTGCTTGATCAGACTTTGCAGGTTTGAGCTGTTCGGCTTCTTCGGCCGGAAGCTTGACAGTCGGACTCAGCAGACCGCTCACAATCTTGACCGAAGCTTTGCGTTCCCGTTTGATTGGCTGACTGTCGGTTATTGTCGGCGTAGATTCCAAATCTGAAACTCTTTTGCCGGAATTTTCAACCTCTTCGATTTCTTTGGCATGAAACACATTGGTATCTTCATCTTCATCTATAACTTTCGATGAAGCTGCATCTGCATCTTTAACTTTCGATGAAGCTGCATCTGCATCTTTAACTTTCGATGAAGCTGCATCTGCATCTTTCGATAAAGCATCTTGCTTGCTGCCAATGTTCAAGCTTTTTTTGTCTGCTTTATCTTGAGATTTCTGAGCCTCTGAATCTTTTGAAGCACTTGCATCTGAATCAAACAAACTCAAACTCTCAAACAAATCCTCTTTGCTCTCTGATTTCGATTCGGCATTCCCAGACAGCAATGCGGCAAAAAAATCAGCCCCATTCACCGATGGTTCATCGACCAAAGAAGACACGTTATCGGCAACATGACCAATTTCAATGCTGTCTTCACTGTCATGACGTGAACGGGGGGCGTTCAAATCTATCTGAATGGAATCATGTTCTTCGGATGTACTCATGAATTATCACCTGCAAATCAAGTCGCGAAACGCAAGAACTTTTCTACATATACAAATTCATCGCAATCGTCAAAATTCCGCCATCATGCCTGAGAAAATTTCTCAATCATGCGGACATTCCCCGTGCTTATCCCATCAGCAGCTGCACATCACCAGCAGACAGATCAACAAGAGGAAAGCTTGTGTTGATAATTTCAAAAACAAAATCATCAACACAAACTTAGATTTGGTTTATAGAGCATCATTTATCACCCGGATGTGCTTGCAGCCATCCCCATTGCCATACCGACACATACGGCTTACCTCTCCATCCGATATGAAAAAGCTCTATCTTCTCCCCATGCTCTGTGCCTGTTTTATCACGGCCTGCCAATCCGACACCGAACCGACTGCTCAGCAGCCGGTGCATCATTATACGACAGGTCAGCTGCCGGAACAGACACCGCAGCTTGTCACCGCAGAATGGGAAATTTATCGCCAAAAACATCCCGAAATGACCGAAGCTGAAGCAAAAAAACAGTTTGACATCATTCAAACGATGAGTGCTCAAAACTATCAAGCCGATGTCGCCATCTGGGCTGACAGACGCGCCCTAGGCTCCGCATGGGTCAAAAAACAAATTCACGATGTTTATCATCCCGACACCGTCCCGGATACCATGATACAGGCAGCCGCCGATGCCTATGCATTTTCAAGCGGTCATCCGGCTCTCGTTACAGTCAGCCATATTCTCATTAAACCTGACAAAGAAACAACACCTGCACAACGAAAAGCCGCACTTGAAACCATACGGCAAGAGCTGATTCAAGCCAACGCCTTCACAGACGATGCGCTCAGTAAAGCCGCGCACCGCCTCATTCGCGCCGGCTACCGTGTCGATGTCAATAAAGATCTCAAATTTCCACGACAACCCATCACACCTTTTATGGGCGAACAACTCAATTACCAATACACGGTTGAACCCTTCGCAGATGCCTCATTTAAACTGACACCAGATAACAAACTCAGCCCCGTCACCGAATCAGAATTCGGCTACCATCTTATTCTTTTAAAAAATAGATCCGAAGAGAAAAAAGCTGATATTCAAAAAGACCGCGATTTCCTGCTCTCCAATATCGTCGAACACGGCAGAAAACTCGCAACTCAACAGCATATCCAAACCCTGATGCATGCCAAACCCATCCGTGTCGATGAACTCAGGCTGCAAGAAATCACGAAAAAAAACAAAGCTGACGAACAACCTTAAATCTGAATTCCAACTTGAACGCCGCTATGCCACGCATACGCGGCTTTTTTTTATTCTTGCTGCGGCCTATTTGCTCGCGCAAATACGGCCGCACGGCCCGGCTATCGTGCTCCGCACGATACGCCTTGGCCTCCATGTATCCCACAGGCATACACAAAACCGAAAATCACTGACCAAGGACTAGACATAACCCCAATCATCAAAGAAAAACTTATGAATTTCGGGAATGATAACAGTTTTAGTATTATATGAATTTTTGTGTTATATATAGCTTTTGTGAAATGCATCATTTTTCAAGATATTCTCACATCTATGGAGCACAAATGAGATCACACAGTCAAACCTTGGAAGCTATTCAGGCCTTTGTGGAACGCTGGAAAGGACGTGGCTATGAAAAAGGCGAAAGCCAAGCTTTTTGGCTCGATCTGCTACATGATGTGCTGGATATCGCAACGCCCAGCGAAATCATCAGCTTCGAAAATCAAGTCAAACTGGCCAGTACCAGCTTTATCGATGCCTATATTGCACCCACCAAAGTCCTTATCGAACAAAAAAGCATAGATAAAGACTTGAAAAAAACCATCAAACAAAGTGATGGCACCTTATTAACACCGTTTCAACAGGCCAAACGCTATGCTGCGGAACTTCCCGTGTCCAAACATCCGCGATGGGTGGTGACATGCAATTTTATGTCATTTCTCATCTATGATATGGAAAATCCCCATGGAGAACCAGAAGAGGTTTTATTAGAAAATTTAGAAAAAGATTATTATCGACTCCGTTTTTTGGTCGAAGACGGCAAAGCACACCTCCAACGCGAGCTGGAAGTCTCGATTAAAGCCGGCGAACATGTCGGAAAATTATATGACGCTTTCTATGCACAATATGGCAAAGAGGTTTCCACAGAGGATCTGCATTCCTTAAATGTCTTATGCGTGCGCCTCGTGTTCTGTCTCTATGCCGAAGATGCCGGTATCTTTAGCAAAGATCAGTTTTATTATTATATGGCGCAATATAAACCCGATCAGATGCGCGATGCCCTCAAGGCTTTATTTACAACATTAGATACCCCCATCGAAAAAAGAGATCGCTTCTTACACCCCGCGCTGAAAGCTTTTCCTTACGTCAATGGTTCGCTGTTTTTTCAACGCCCCCACGAAGATATCCCACCCTTTGACGCCGATATGGCCGAACTCCTGCTCATGAAAGCCTCGCTTGGCTTTGATTGGAGCGAAATATCCCCCACCATTTTCGGCGCTGTCTTTGAAAGTACACTCAATCCCGAGACGCGCCGCGCCGGCGGTATGCATTACACCAGCATCGAAAACATACACAAAGTCATCGATCCCCTATTCTTCAACGATCTCAAAGCCGAATTCGAACAAATTAAAGCCGAAAAACAACATAACAAACGCCAGCAAAAGTTAGAAGCCTTTCAAGACAAGCTCGCGAGGCTCAAATTCCTCGATCCTGCCTGCGGTTCAGGCAATTTTTTGACCGAAACCTATATTTCTCTGCGGCGTCTCGAAAACGAAGCCATTTCCCTGCGCCTCAAAGGTCAGAAACTCCTCGGCCTGGAACAGTTCAACCCGATTAAAGTCAATATTCATCAGTTTTACGGCATCGAAATCAACGATTTTGCCGTCACCGTAGCCATGACCGCCCTCTGGATCGCCGAAAGTCAAATGATGCATGAAACCGAACGCATCATTAAGTTTGATCTCGATTACCTGCCTCTCAAGAGTTTTAACAATATTCATTGCGGTAATGCCTTACGGATGGATTGGGGAACGCTTCTTGGTGGTTTAGGCCCCTTCCCCGCAGGGGCAGGGGGTTTAGGCCCCTTCCCCCCAACCCCCTTCCCCGCAGGGGCAGGGGGAGTTAGAGAACGCAGCTATGTAACTTCCGACCCGAAAATGTGGAATACTCTGAAAGAAAGAGAACATCGAAATAACCCCACAGAAGCTGAAGAAATACTATGGCAAGCCATTCGTAGTCATCAACTTGGATATAAATTTAGGCGTCAGCAAGCCATTCATGTGTATATTGCGGATTTTGTGTGTCTAGATTTAAAACTCA
>JAGBXG010000416.1 GCA_017629415.1 Pseudomonadota bacterium
ATTATTTGAAGGCTCTTGAACTTATGCCTGAATCCGTAGAGTATTTGACGGGTTATTCCATTTATCTTTATGAGAATGAAATTCTAGGAGAGTGCATTGATCATGTGACCCAGATAGAGAATATTTTGGGTGATAAAGCGGATCCGAGACTTTATTTTGTGCGTGGTCTTTCGTATTTGAAGCAGAACAATCGCAGTGAGGCGATTTCTGATTTAGAGCATGCCTTGAAGCTTGGTTTTGCGGAATTGAGTGATTCTCGTATTATTGGTATTCGTGAGCCAGCTGAGATTTATGAACGTTTGGGGTATCTGTATCGTGATATTGGCAAACGCGAACAAGCGCGCAAGTCGTTATTGACATTTCTTGAAAAGTCGACGTCGATTTCGGACCGTACGCGTAAAGAAATTCAGGGTCAGATTGACAGAATTTAACGGAGTATAGACATATCATTTTCATGTCTGTGATTTTCATCAGATATTGCGATAAAGGTAGCTCAAGTGAAACTCTTGGCAGTTGTAGATAGAAATTTGCAAGAAACGATGCATCATCATTTAGGATGTGAAATCGATTTCGTGTCTTCTTGGCGTGATGTTCATGCGAACAAGCTGGCCGACTATGCACATGTGATTGCATGTGGGGATTTGATTGAATCGCCGGTTGATTCACTTCATTTTTGGGGTGTGGCGAGTGAGATCAGATATTTTGGGATTCCGGCAGTTTTTGTCGATGTATCTTTTGAAGTTGGGAATATTATTCCTCGTGTTTATCCTGAGATCAAATTGGCATCATGGCGTGGGAATGATGAGCAGCTGATGCTTCAGCTGAGGACATGTTTGCCGACGTTGTTTCATGACAATCCTGAGTTTAGGAACAGCACATTTTCTGCGCATTCTAATGCATTGCGTCATGAATCCAGTTTCCAACAAAATTCTGTTCAATTGACGGGTATTTCGGGGCATCGTCAGCAGAATTCATCGCCCTTGATGGAGGGTTCGAATTATCGTCAGCGAACGACAGCTAATGTTCAAGCCGTACCTCATCCTTCTGTCAATCCATTAGGTCATTCGTCAATTCCGATGGGAATGGGGCATACCGTTTCAGGTGTATCTTCCAGGGCAAGCGAACCGTCATCTGCAGTATTTCGAAAAGCAGGTTTTGGCGCAGGTCGTAGCCGTGATGATTCGATAGATATGGATGTTGCGGATATTTCGAGTCTTTCTTCGGAACATGCTGTGATATCTGCATCTGATGAATTTGATGTATTGGATGCGGCACTTGCAGATTCTCAGAATTCCAAGCATGTTCAGGCTCCGAAAGTAGAATTCAATTCAAGACTTAACGAGTACTCGCAGGTTTCTGATCATTTTGTGATACGGCGAACGATGAAAGATATCATGCTTGGCCGTATTGAGTTTGGTACATTAATTCGCGTTGTTCATACACTTGGGAAGCTGAATCAGACGGGTACGCTTGAAATTCAAAATGACAGTCGTGTCATTAAGCTTGAGTTCCGTCAGGGCAAAGCTTACACAAGCGGTGCAGAGGCTCTTATTGTAGGTGCGATAATTTGGACGACAGGTGAGTATAATTTTAATACGAGCCATGTCTTGTCATCGAATTCAAAGCCTTTGAATCTTCAGAAGTTGATAAGAAATGCAGTTTTAGAGCATTTGTCGATCAATCCGCTTTTGCGTTTTCTTGAGAGCGAGTTTAACAGTTATATCGTTTTGACAAACTGTTTTGATATTGGCAATCATCCCATGACTTCGAACAAGTGGTGGGAGAAATGCAACGGATCGACCAAGTTGTCTGAGCTGATGATGTCTGCGGGCATGTCGATGGATACATTGGCTCGTGATATTTATTTGGCTTGGGCTTGCGATGAGCTGATATTTGTCAAGTCTCCGTCCAGCAAGCGTGCATTTGTAGAATACGACAGCGGCAAGCTTCGTATTTCGAATGAGAAGCCGAATAAAGATATTTTGGCACAGTCTGCCCTAGGTGCGGATTCTGCAGCGAATTCTCAGCTGAATGCGATTCGCAATGACCTTTTAAAGGTACGAGCAAGCTTTGACAAAGAAGACGGCTATACCATTCTTGGTTTGAACAAGGGGTGTGGTACGAAAGCTTTGGATGATGCTTATTATGCCTGGATCAATCGTTATCATACCGATCGTTTTGTGCGTTACAAAGATCCTTCTTTTGTAAAGATCGCAAACGAATTGATGATGTTGATGAATGCGATGTATGCACGTTTGTCGAAAGCCGAACGCCGCAGCACGAAACCGATGCCCAACAATTGCAATACAACGGTTCGGCGCAAGCCAGCAACAGTATCCTCAGAGTCTCATGTTGTTCAGCCGAATGTCAGTACAAGAATTGGTGCTGGCCGTGCTCGTGTTAGCACGATTCATACTCAGCGTGATGATTTGGGCAAGGATTTGAAGAATCTTTCTGCGGAACTGAGTTCAAATCCATTGGCCGATGCGCAGGCGAGTATTCGTAATGAAGCTTTGCAACAGCGAAATGCTCAGCGCGCAGCAATACGGCCTGCTTCTGTCGCCAATATTGCTGCCGTTCAAGCTGTGAAGTCTCAGCAGCCTGAACCGGCAGCACCTGGTCAGGCTGTTAAAATGAGTGATTTGCTTGCTCGCAAGCGTGCAGCATCTGAAGAATTTTCGGATAGCAGTTTGAATTCCAATCATCAGGCGAATTCTTCAGACAGACTTCATTCTCAGACATGGGCTGCAGCCAATGTGACACCTGAACAGCATTTTAATACGGCTAAGAAGAAACTTGCTTTAGGCTTGTCTTCTGAAGCCTATACAGCTTTAGCTTGGGCGCTTGAAGCAGAACCTGAGAATCCTGATTACGTAATTCATCATGCTTACGCGAGCTTCCTCGTGGAACCCTCTAAACGTGAAGAAGCGATCGATCGTATTACTGCAATGATCGATGTTTTAAAATCGGGCTACAGTGATACGCTGACTGCCGAAAATAAACTGCAGCTTTTTGCGCCTTACTATTTCATTGGCAAAATTGAGATTGCCGCAGAAAATTATAGTCATGCAAATGATGCATTGCAAATGGCTGCAAAATTGAATCCCAGTGATCTCGATACTCAGAGAAGTTTGCGTTATGTGGCCATGCAGCTTGAAAAAGCAACTGAGCAGAATAAACCTAAAGGCAAAGGCGGTATTTTATCGAAATTTATCGATAAATTGAACGTGCAGATTTAACATGGCATACCATTTTGGAGACTCCGCCCCAAATTACGTCAAGGGGCTGAGCTCCTGGGAATCCACAATCGATTTGACGTTTTTAGTGGTTTAGCCGGGTACTGATAACTATCGTTTTTTGGGAAAAATGGGGACTTGCTTCCCCATTTTTCGTTCCTGCAACTTGTCACTTCGTAAGCGATTTGCGATTTTGCGTATGTTGTAGGGAGATTTTATCAGATATTTATGCTTTGATTTGAGATATCCATTTCCGCCCGAAATACAGTATTCCGAGTGCAGCAAGCCATAAATAGATATTGAATATATTGGAGGGTACGCGTGTATTGGTGCTGCAGCTGTCTGGCGCAGGGCCCTCGTTCATTTCATAAGGCGGACGTTCAAAATAATCATTTTTAAAAGTACATATTTGAGAACTGGGCGGATAGATGTTGGCAATGGCATCGAGATCATCTTGTTCTAATGTTCTTAAATTTGTCATGCCTTCTGCGGCAAAAGCAAACATGGTGGCATCGACATCGCCGGAATGGGCAAGGCCAAAGACATGGCCGATTTCGTGGGTTAAAGTATTTTCTAAATCGACGAAATCATCTTCAGGTGTTTCGACAATGCCGAAGTTCCAATGTGTGGTATTGATTTCAATATCGGCATCATAAATATATCCTGTTCCATTGTGATGTGTCACGGTAGTGAGTGCCATCATGCTTCTGGAGTCTTGCCAATTTTCATCGCGAAATACGATGATATTGGCATTGTCGGAAATATAAGGATTATATCCGATGCGATCTTCATTGGTTAAGCCTGAAAAATGCGGCTGTAAAGATGATATTTTGGGGTGAATCCATGCTTGAACTGATTTTTGGACGGTATTTTCGACATCTTTAAATGGGATTTGCTGAGTCCCATTTTCATTGAGATGGAAAGTGATACATGGTTGTTCCCAGAATGTAGGGAGTGATTCATATTCACCGCATGAATATTCATCATAGCAAGTCATGGTTTGTTCCCATGCTTGTGCGGGCATGGGCAAGAACATGAAAATAAATACAGAAAGCCATTTTTTCATGGTTTATTGAACTCCATAGGGTTCTGTTTTTCTTGCTGAGATATTTTTTCCAGTTCGACGTGATGCAGGATTTGTTTTTTGAGTGTTTCGAGATCGGCTGCAGACTGAATTTGTGTTTTTTCAGGCGGCAGATGTGTACGTCGATGTATGACAAGGTCTTTGCGTTCGCTGCGTTGCAATAAAGCCCGTTTTCCGTCGATGCGTGTTACGGGGGTATTGTCGATGACAAAAGCGCCGTAGGAGAGGCCAACGAGCATGGGGCGCATTTGATAGCGCGGGAGTTTTTCAAGCATGACGACGAGTTCGTCATGGAGTTGAGGTTTAAATTCTCCGGATACGCGCTGGACAAAGTCCCCGCGGGTACCACCGCGCACATAGAAATCCATAGTTTCAGGCCATTCAGTGCCGGTGTCTGTATTTTTGTACCATTCATGCACTTTGAGTGTCACGCGAGTGACGCTTAGGCCAGTTTCAAGCAGTTCCGGTGTGATGGCTATGACGGTGCCATGTAAAATGTAGTCGGAATAGGCGACTTGTTCGGCGTCGGTGAGTTCAACGACAGTTGTTGCAGAAGCCGAAACCGGTATGCAGCATCCCATGCCGATGACTATGCTGAGGCATAATTTCCAAATCAGAGGCTGTAACTTTATTTTTTGAAGAATCCATTTTGTCATTGCCTTCTCCTTTATTGAAAATTGGCAAAAAAGGTTATAGCGCAATAAGATATGCTGTACCATATTCGTGCCGTTTCGAGGGCATGGATTTTTGTTTGATTCCGAATTGACGAGGCATATATGAAGCACACCATTTTATTGGTTTTGGTATCTTTATTTCTTTTCAATGCCTGTGCGACGACTTCTGGTTCTCAGACGATGAGCGCCAAGGATGAAGCGCGTTTTGCTGCAGCGATTGAGAAGGCGGATACAGAAAATCCTCCTGCGCTTGAGCCTGGGGATACAGTGGTTGTGAGTGTGGGCGATATTTCACCGAATTCTGTGGCATCTGAACCAGCACAGGCACCGGCATTGGCCCGGGAATTTGGCGTATCTCGTGCGGATTATGATGCTTTTTTTGCGCAAAGTCCTGCCATTATTCTTGGCAGATTGACGCTTGAGCCGATTCAGGATGGTACAACGCTTTTGGGTTATCGCATTAAAGACCTGAAATCATTTACTGGTGTCGATTTACAAAAAGAAGACATCATTGTCGGTCTGGATGGCAAAATGCCTCGCACGCCCGATGCTTACTTTGAAAGCTGGCAAGCCGCGAAAGCCGCCAGTCAATGCAAGGTGAATATTCAACGCGGTACAGATCGTTTTGATCTCGTTTGGACAGTTTCAGAATAATCCAGATATTTTATTTGCATTTGGGCGCGGCTATGCCGGCCTTTCGGCCGCCATACGCCTTGCGTTGCGCGTCTATTTCGCGTTGCTTCATACGCCGCGCAAATTCTGCAGCCGTATGTTGCGAAAACCGCCCTATATTGTGGGATTCCAAAGGGGCTTGAGCGATACTGTAAAAAAAGTGGTACACTTTCGTGGCAAATTCGGTTTACATCCCATGTGATACTAATTAAATAAGGACTGTCATAGGTGCTTATGAATTTTCTTCGTAAACACCCTATAAGGAGTATC